>JAGXHB010000209.1 GCA_024636425.1 Roseobacter sp. | reverse complement strand
TTTGTTCAACTGCGTCAAAGTCTGTCCCGAGAGGGAAATCGGGCAGATGTTTCTTGCGGAAAGGCGACAGCCACCGTGCCAGTGTTTCTGGGGTGTTGCTGGTATGCGCAGACGGGATCCGCCACGCGGGGTCGATCTTGCCCGCCGCGCGCGCTTCATTCAGCAGATCGGCCTGAAACCTGCAGTCAGTGATACAGATAAGGCGTTTGATGACTTCTTCGTCAGTCTGGCCACGCAGATCAGCGGTACCGTATTCGCTCACCACGATATCACGCATGTGACGCGGCACTGTCGTCATGGCAAGCTGCCAGACAATATTCGAGGTGGAGCTGCCGCCGCTTTGCCGTGTGGCGGGCAGTGTGATAATCGCCCGTCCGTCTTCCAGCGCGAAAGCCTGTTCGACAAAATTGAACTGTCCCCCTACACCGCTGACCACCTGCCCGGGCTTGGCTGAATCCGACATCACATCGCCCAACAGGCTGACCTGCATGGCGCTGTTGATAAAACGGGCGTCGACACGCGCGGCCCGTTTTGCGGGTTCGTCCCCATAAAGCGCATTGGTAAAGCTGACCGGCATCATCTGTATCTTGGCCCGCTGGTCATGAGGTAAAGCCTTGAGGCGTTCGTAAAGATCACGCGCCTCGACGAAAAATCCGGCGTGGATCACCGCCCCATCGACCTCGCGCCGCAAAACACCGTTCTCGAATAAGGCGAGCAACCCGCCGACCAGCATTTCGGTAACCGCGTATAATCCCGTCTTGAAAGGGGCGACGCCCTGCCCCGACAGACGGAAGGGCGCGTTTTGCCAGATATCGTCCATCTGTCCGCGATCTCGCAGCAGAAGGGCATTGGCGACAGCATCGCCGATAGCCCCGATCCCGATCTGGAGCGTGCCGCCGTCTTTGATCAGGCGTGCTGCATGCAGCCCTATGGCGTGCTGAACATCCGAAACGGGTCGACGCACTGCCGAAAAAAGCTCAAAATGCTCGGGCGGGTCCAGCACCATCTCAATCTCGGAGCGGTCTACGGTTGCCGGACCGCCCATGAAGGGCAGATGCTTATTCAGCTCACCGACGGCCATGAAATCAAGAACACCCTCGCGGCGCATATCGAACAGATCCGCCGAGATGTCTGTGTTGCACGAAAGGCTAAAGCTGTCGCTCTCCTGCGCCAGAAGCTGCGACAGCACATTCGGTTTTTGCGCGATCAAGACATCGCGTGCGTGCGTATAGTTCGCCGAGATATAATGACGTTGCGCATAGTCGCTGCCCAGCCATGACCCGGCCTGAAAGAAAAATTCAGATACGGTTATATTTTCAGGAAGCTCACAGGACCTGATCATCTGAGCGTAATGCAATTCGGGATAGTCACCGAACAGTCGATCCATCGCGGGCCCGAGAAACCGCTCTTCAATGTCTGATCCGGGGGTGGGTCGCTGCAAGGTCAACGCGGTAAAGATTGACAGCTTCAGCGATTGGTCCGCAACCGCGGCGCGGGTCAGCGCATTGACCAATGTGACGGGCTTTCCCAACCCCAAAGGCAATGCCAGCCGGACGATACCGCCTGTCTGCGCAAAGATCTTCCGAGCCATCGCGTCCGAATCGGAAAAGATCCGGTGGCCTTCAGTCAAGGTTCTGCCACCCTTCATCCGGAGCAAAGCGCGGGCCATGCGCATCAGCCAACTCTTTCAGCCGCGCCACCACTTCCTCTTGCCCACGCGCAGATGCGTAGTGCATCGGACCGCCGCGGAAAGGTGCCCACCCCGTGGCAAAAATCATGGCGGCATCCACATCATCCGCGCCTTGAGCGGTGTTGCTACGCAGTACTTCGACACAGGCATTCACCATCGGCAGGATTAGGCGGTCGGTCAGATCCTTCGGCGCGTTCTGCATATCTGCGTCCGGATGCGGGGTGCCATCAGACCAATCATAAAACCCCCTGCCCGTCTTCTTGCCCAAGTCACCTTTCTCGACCTTGGAGCGTAAAGTCTCCGAAATGTCAGCAATCGGCCTGTCAAGGTTCCGGTGAAGCGATTCCGCAACATGCAACCCGATGTCGAGCCCGACCTGATCCGCCAGCGTGACCGGCCCCATTGGCATGCCAAACCGGACGACAGCTGTGTCGATCACCTCTTTCGAGACACCTTCATCCATCAGCACCATCGCTTCCATCATATAGGGGGTCAGTGCGCGGTTCACGATGAAGCCCGGATAATCGTTCACCTTGACGGGCAATTTCCCGATCATGCCGCAAAACGCATTCAGTCTGTTCAATGTATTCTCAGACGTTCCATCGGCGTCGATGACCTCAACCAGATCAATCTTTGAGACGGGGTTGAAGAAATGCAAACCTGCAAATTTGTCTTTTGCAGCAACATGTTCACTCAGTTTATCAACAGACAGACTGGACGTATTCGAGGCGAGGATCGCCCCCGTCTTCATCCGCGCAGCAAGGTCGGCGTAGATCTTTTCCTTCAGCTCCATCTTCTCCGGGGCCGCTTCGATGATCAGATCGGCTTGCGCAATCCCGTAACCGTGGGGATCTGGCATAAGCCGATCAAGGGCATCGCGCGTCTCCATCCTATCAAGATGTTTGTCACGGCAAATCGCGGCGGCCTGCTTGACGGCATTTCCCAAAGGCGCGTTTTCAACATCACCCAGCGTCACTGTCTTGCCCTTGATGGCGGCGACGGTTGCAATTTCCACACCCATCGCGCCGGCCCCAATGACATGAACATGCGAAATATCGTCCGTGCCACGGCTGGCGTCTTTGAGCCGTTGGCGCAAAAAGAAAACCCGTCGCAGATTTTGTGACGTTTCCGTTTTCAGCAGGCGGGCGAAGCTTTCGATTTCTTCACGCTGCATCGCGTCTGGATCGTCTGCGTATTCTTCCCATAAATCTATGAGAGCATGAGGAGCGGGATAGTGTTCTCTGGGTGCTTTCTTCTCCGTGCTGCGGCGCATCTGTTTGGCCACAAGACTACGAGCCTGGTCGAATTTCAGCGCACGGGATTTCAGGCCTTGATCATGTTTGTCAATCTTGCCTTGAGCTGCCGCCTCCACCGCCATAGCGACGTGACGCTCTTCGACGACGGCATCGACGATGCCTTGTGATTTTGCGCGGTCGGTGTGGGCAGTCTTACCTGTCAGCATCATTGTCATCGCATCGGTGGGGTCAATCAGCGCAGGCAGGCGGAAGGTTCCGCCCAAACCGGGGTGTAACCCAAGCTGAACCTCTGGAAATGCGAAAGAGGCCCCGTTTACCGCGATGCGGTAATCACAGGCAAGGGCCAGCTCGAAGCCGGCACCCAGTGCTGCCCCGTGAACGACGCAAATCGTCGGACAGTTCAGCTTTTCCAGCCGGTCAAGCACGTTATGACCCTGCTTCAACAGGTCTGTGGCACCGCTGTCCGACATGGCATCAAAACTGCCGATGTCCGCACCCGCTGCGAAACCAGTCAACTTGGCCGACCGGATCACGACCGCCTTGGGCAAGTCCTGCTCGGCCAGTTCAATCTGCTCGTCCAATGTCCGCAAAACCGCTTCGCTGATCGTATTTGCGCTGCTGTCGGGCAGGTCCAGAGCAAGCCAAAGCACGTTATCGTCGTCACGACCGACCCGCCAAGGGCCAGTTTGGGTTGTCGCGCCCCCAAGTTCCAGCTTGGTTTCGCCTAGGAATTCCAGAACTCTTCCTGTCATTGTACTGCCTCCAGCAACATGGCACCGCCCAGACCGCCGCCGATGCACTCGGTCGCGATTCCGCGCTTTGCACCCCGCCGCTTCAGGGCGTTCGCAAGGTGAAGAACAATCCTGTTGCCGCTGGTGCCCACAGGGTGCCCAAGTGAAATAGCACCGCCGTCCACGTTCAACCGGTCGCGGTCAATGTGGCCAAAGCTGGTGTCGAGGCCAAGGATCTCGCGGCAGAAGTCAGCGTCGTTCCAGGCGGCGAGGCAGGACAGCACCTGCGCCGCGAACGCTTCGTTCAGCTCCCAAAGATCGATGTCGTCAGCCCCAAGCGCATGACGCTTGGCGATCGGGGTGGACGCCAGCACCGGACCAAGCCCCATGATCGACGGGTCCAAGGCGGCCCACTCACTGTCCTTGATCTCGGCCAGAGGGGTCAGGCCGTGCTCTTCGACGGCAGCTTCGGACGCCAGAATACACCAGCTTGCGCCATCCGTAATCTGGCTTGAATTGCCTGCGGTCACTTTGCCATAAGGCGGCTCGAACACCGGTTTCGGCTTGGAGAGACCTTCCATATCGCTGTCTGGGCGCACCCCATCGTCGTGATCATAGACTGTGCCGTCTTTCGCGAAGGCGGGCATCACCTCGGTGTCAAGTGCACCGCTTTTTTGCGCTGTGGCAAGCCGATGATGGCTTTGCATTGCGTAGGTGTCGGCGGTTTTGCGGTCGATCCCGAAACGATGTGCCAGCACCTCTGCGGTCTGTCCCATGCTCAGGCTCGTAATCGGATCGGTCAATCCGCGCTCGAGACCCACGACGGGTTTGAAAAACTCCGGCCTGATCGACGTCATCGCCTTGGCCTGATCCAAAGGGCCTTTGGCGCTGTTCATCTTGCCAAACCATTCCACCGCAGACTGGCGCAGTGTCAGCGGCGCATGGCTCAATGCTTCGGTGCCGCCCGCTAGGATCATCTGATGTGTGCCGGCGCGGATATAGCGGAAAGCGGTGTCGATGCTTTGCATGCCCGAGCCGCAGTTGATCTGTGTCGTAAATGCCACCATGTCCTCGCCCATCCCAAGACGCAGGGCGGCGACACGTGCAGGGTTCATTTCATCTGCGATCACGTTGACACAACCAAGGATGACAAGATCAAATGCTTTTCGATCAAAACGCTGCCGTGCCAGCAAAGGACGCCCGCACTGCACCGCCAGATCGACGGGAGTAAACGGGCCGGGCCCGGACTTTGCCTTGATGAACGGAGTACGGGCACCATCGACGAGGAATACCCGCTGCGAGCCGCGATCAGTCATTACACAGCCTCCTTCAGTTGAAGCTCGTCCGTTTCGGAGGCGGATTTTTCGTTCGCATACGCCGGATAAAGCTTTGCCAGTTCTTCGGGGGCATATTCATCCACTGCGACAACCTGCATGATAAGATCATTCATTTCGGCCAGATCATCGCGTTCCGCCTCGCTCAGGATCCCTGCTTCGAACGCCTCTTCAGGGGTCTTTCGCGCGTCGCGCAACCGTTTAACCACAGGGGCCATCCGGGTCACGGCTTCATAACAACGGTTCAGCACCAGCACCCCGTTGCGGTCGCAACCACCGTGAACGGTGCCCACGATCCGGTCCCGTGTCTCCGATGGATGATAAATCAGGTCGCTGCACTCTGCAGTCAGCTTGTCATCAGGCCCGCGCTCTGTCGCACCGGACCACGTGAAAAAGCGGAGCATCCAAGCGGCCCACCGTGCGGGTAGGTTTGTGATCACTTCGTCCAGATTTGTCTGGATGCGTTGGAAGACCGAGGACGCTACATAATTCAGAACGGGTAGATCCGCCTTCTGACGCCCTTCATCCTCCCATCGTTTCAGTGCAGCCGACAGGATGTACATGTCTGACAGGATGTCCCCCATACGCGCCGAGATCATCTCTTTTCGTTTCAGCGCACCGCCCAGGGTGAGGAACAAAACGTCCGCAGTCAGCGCATATGCTGCAGACCACCGCGAAAGTTTCTGATAGATCGCCGTGGCCTTGCCTGCAGGCGGCGCAGGGGCAAATCGCCCGCCTGTCATCGCACGGCCCCAAGACCGGAACATAGTGCGTGTGGTATGGCCCACATGCGCCCAAAGTGACTTGTCGAATTTCTGAAGCGAGGTTTCGGGGTCTTCCTCTTGCAGCGCCAGCATGTTGTCGAGCATATGCGGATGCGCGCGGATGGATCCCTGACCAAAGATGATCAGACTGCGGGTGACGATGTTGGCCCCTTCAACCGTGATCCCGATTGGAACAGCGCGGTAAAGCGGCAGCAGATAGTTTGAGGGGCCGTCGATCACAGCCTTGCCGGAATGGACATCCATTGCGTCGTTCAGCGCGTCGCGCATCTTGTAGGTCGCATGTGCCTTCATGATTGCCGAGACAACGCTGAGCGCGCGCCCTTCGTCCAGACCGGCGCATGTCAGGTGGCGCGCAGCATCCATGGAATAGGCATCTGCCGCAAGCCGCCCCATGCGCGACTGCACACCGCCAAACTTGCCAATCGGCATATTGAACTGCTGACGGATACGCGCATAAGCCCCTGTCGTGTGTGCTGACACTGCAATCGCAGCGCACCCCATCGAAGGGAGCGAAATCCCCCGGCCAGCGGCCAGCGCTGACATCAGCATCATCCAGCCTTTGCCGGCAAACTCCGGACCACCGATGATATGATC
>JAGXHB010000208.1 GCA_024636425.1 Roseobacter sp. | reverse complement strand
GATGCCCTGGGCTCATGCCGTCGCCACGCCCTCAGAAATGAGCTCGCCCAGGACTCCCTGACGTGCGCGCAAACGCACCACACCGAACAATGTCAATCGGCCAAGGCTGAAAACATCAATGGGACGGGGACTGCGCTTACGAAAGACACGATGACGCGGGGCACCATCTGCATCGCGATCATCATCGAGCGCTGTACCGCTCCGGTAACCTGACCGATGCGACTGGCAACCTGCCCCGCAAAGACGTCCTCGAAGAAGGCGACGTCCTGTCTCTCGACCGCCTTGTGCGACTGCCAACGCATCGCGGCCGGCAGTAGCACTTGTACCGTCTGCGCCATGAACGCACCGCGTACGAAGGTGACGAGTGGGTCGATCACCGCGAAGAGTACGATCAACGCGCCAAGGGTCCACGCCTCGGATGCGACGAATGCCGCCGCGCCTTGAGCCGTCACACCGTCGACCAAGAAGGCGAGGGCCCAGATCACGGCCAGCCCGATCCCGGCCGATATTACGGACAGGACGCTCACCGTTATCAGCACCCCACGGAACAGGCGGGCAAAGTGCCAGATCAGCGCCCAGACCCCGCGGCCGGGCATCGGACCGATCGGAAGATCGAAGGGGCGGACCAGGGTCTCGAAGGGGCGAAAGATGCGATCAGTCAAACTCATGAGGTGCAATATAGGACCAATGACCTTGGAGTCCCGTTGAGCCTCGTCTGGGTCCGCGTCCCTGGACCGCGTTGGTTGCTAATATCTCGAAACGGCGACTATCGCTTCTCCAAGCGGACGGCAGCTTCAAATCCAAACTTCAAATTGCTGCGTGGCGCACGCATCGCCTCGAAGGGCGGACAGTGGACCTTCGAGGCGTCTGCGAGCTAAGAATGCATCATCGGTCGGAGCCGACATTCAAACAGACGCTGTTTCGGGTTTATCTCTGGCGCGCGGAAGGCAGCTATGAACCCAAACGGACTATTCGAAATTGCAGATCGGTGGTCGCCTGAGATTGTTGGGGGGCTGGGATGAAGTCTATTTGAATATCGCGGCGTATCGCGGCGCAAAGAATTTGGTGAATGCCTTTACTTCCCGGCGTCGGTAGGCGTCTGGTGCCATCAGCATAATGACCGGTCTGGACAATTCTTCTATGTTGTCAAAACAACGCAAGAGAGTGTGCTGCGTGTCTGCCCATCTTGTGTGAACAAGGCCCAACCCGGTCCCTGCCTTGATGGCTGAGTACATCAGGTCGATATCGCCGAAAGTCCCGACTATCTGATCTGGCGGAACACTACTGCTCAGCCAGTCATGTTGTATGTGCGGTACGTCATCGCGTTTGAAGGTGACAAAGCGGTGGCTGCGCAGGTCGTCCATGGACTCCGGCAGCCCGAATTGGTCTGCGTACTTTTGCCCGCCGTACAAAGCAAAGTGTTCCGTACCGACTTTCCGTCCGACAAGTGACGGGTCCGGCGCACTCATGCTGACGCGAAATGCGATATCGGCTTCGCCAGCCGCCAGGTCCAGCGCCCGTACGCTGTGAACGAACTCGATTATGATCTCGGGATGCAACGTGTTGAATTCAGAAAACAGATCCATCACATCGTCGGAAAACGATCCCGGCGACGTTATGCGGATGGGCCGTTGATTGGCCAATTCCTGTGTCTTGACGATAAAGTTTTTCGCGACCTCCTCAAAGGCCTCCGCCAGGGGAACCAAACTGCGCGCACTTTCGGTTGGCTTGAAGCCCCGCGTGTCCCGGTCGAACAGTGTCAGACCGGTCTGATGTTCAAGCGCTTCGATGCGCCGCGCGACCGTCGGCTGCGCCATACCCAATTTGCGTGAAGCCGCCAGGGTCGAGCCCTCTCTGAGCACTGCCAGAAACACACGCACGTCTGACCAATTCCAAATTTCGTTCTTCATTTTTGTAGAACAACACAATTTCTTACCCGATACCAGCAATGTCAGTCATGGCTCATCCTGCAAGAAAGGAGAGAGATCATGATGCTACCGTTCGATACCAACCTTCTGAAGTACAGAGCCCAACATCTGCAATTGCCCACCCAGGCCGAACGCTCTGCAAGAAGTTTGAACAAAAAGCAGCGCCCAATTTACCGGCAGGTCATGTCTTGGTTGGGGGCACTTACAAACCGATACGCATGCCGATTGAAACCAGCGTCGCGCGAGCGGACACTTTTCTGAAGCGCGGCTATCAATTGCCAGAGGGCACAAACGTCACTTCCATCGCAGGGTCCGCTTTGTCCATGGCCGACCAAATTCTGAGCCGTGCACGAACGGCAGGAATGCGTAAGCTGCACCGCAGCATCAGTTTGGTTGGGCTATAGCCGCAAAGCTTCGGTGCGCCGAGGGCGCTCTCAAAGGTTATGGGGTGGCGCAGTTCCAATCCGATTGTTACTTCTTAATCAGTGAATCGTTTTTGAAGGCGGATCGGACGATCCACAACGTTACTTGCGGAGCCAATTCCTCCACAGCTTGACTGCAACGTACCAAGCGTTGGCAAAATCTCAGAAGAATGGACAAATTTTCCCCCACCACCATCATTGGTTTGGCAGTGATCTTTGCCATGGCCGCTACAAACGGTTAGATGCATCTTTGGAAAACCAGGCTACAAAGATCAAAAAGTTGAGACGAGAGCAGATGACCGAAAAACCTGTCAATAAATCCAACGTCAAAAGCAAGCCCATAAAATTCAGAAGCCGTGATGCCGCGCGGACGCAGGCGGAAATTCTCGCTGTTGCTGTAGACGAATTTGCCGAGCACGGCTTCCATGGGGCGCGGGTAGATCGCATCACCAAGGCCGCGAAATGCAACTCGCGAATGATCTACCATTATTTTGGCGGCAAAGAACAGCTCTACATCGCGGCCCTCGAAAACATTTTCCAGCAGATCAGGGATCAAGAGGCGCAGCTGAACTTTAGTGTGGGTGATCCCGCGACGAAAGCCCGCGAACTGGTGGAATTCACCTTCGACTACTTCAAGAACAATGCCGATTTTCGCAAAATGACGCGGAACGAGAACGCATTGAACGGGGCCTACATCAAGCGATCGGCTATGATGCGCAATATGTCGGAGCCCCTAATTGTGGCGATCAGCGATCTGATCGAGCGCGGCAGTACCAGCGGTGCATTCAGACGAAAGCCTGACCCAGCCCAACTCTATCTGAGCATCGTCGCTCTCTCTGCCCATCACCTTAATAACGCGGCAACTCTTGGTATCGTCGTCAATCAGGACCTGTTCGACGAGGACTGGCAGGAGGAGCGGCGGAATCATGCAGTCGAGATGATACTGAGCTACCTCGGCATCCAGAATCAGTAATCAACAGCGGTTGTAATCCTGCGTCACCGTGACTTGTTTCGGGGCACCTCCCCCCTGCAGTTTGATAATTCGGCTATCACAGACCGCTTCATTTTAATGCCGTTTACCGTAGCTTTGCCTGTTTTTTGGGCGTCGTTATTTAATTCTAAATATTTTTACTTGAATTCATTTGCTGCGCAGGCGCAGTGCCGTTTTGTGATCTCATGAACATATCAAATCATGAACAGGCAGCCGATATGGCCGAAGTAGTAAGCAAAGCACCTCATCGCTATGCGGTTGAGTTGCAGACTGCTTCCGTTGTTTTCGGGAGAGGTGAAGAGGCCGTGACAGCGCTTTCGCCCACCTCTCTCAAGATGGGCACTGGTGATTTTGTCGCTCTGGTCGGGCCTTCGGGGTGTGGCAAATCGACGATCCTGCGGCTGGTTAGCAATCTGATCCAACCTTCATCGGGTGTGGTTCTGGTGGGCGGACGAGAAGCTGCAGCAAAGCAATTGCGGATCGGCATGGCTTTCCAGAACCCGACGATGCTCCCGTGGCTCACGATCGAGCAGAACGTGATGATGCCACTCAAGATCGTCCCCCCCTTTAAGGCGACATTCCAGAAAGACAAAAAAGGCGCGTTCCGCGACCGCGTGCACAGTCTTCTGGCACAGGTTGGTCTTAAGGATTTCGCCAACCACTATCCGTGGCAACTCTCAGGCGGGATGTTGCAGCGATCGAACTTATGCCGTGCTTTGATACATGAGCCCGACCTTTTACTACTGGATGAGCCATTTGGTGCGTTGGACCAATTCACCCGTGAAGAGCTGTGGCAAATCCTTCAGGATTTGTACCTTGATCGTAAGCCAACGGTCCTTTTGGTCACCCACGATCTGCGCGAAGCGGGCTTTCTGGCCAAACGGATCTGCGTGATGAGTGCGCGTCCCGGACGGATCATATCGGACGAAGCGGTGAACATCCCGCAGCCGCGCGATATTGGTATGATCTACAGCCCCGAATTTGTCGAAATGACCCAAGGCCTGCGCGAGCTGATCGCGCAGGTTCGTAAATAGGATGCTTTCCATGACCGAGAACACACGCATTAGAATAATGTCCTTCTCCCTGATCTTTGGGTTTTTCGCGATGTGGGAGGTGCTTTGTATTTTATTGAACGTGTCCGACCTCGTTCTACCGCGACCTTCCGAGATCATTGTCACCCTGTGGGTCAAGTTCCCGATACTGCTGCCGCATATCTTGCAGACGCTTTATTCAACGCTCACCGGCTTCGTGTTGGGTGTGATCATCGGAACCGCACTGGGCGTGATGGTTGGCACATCCAAGGTTGCCTATGCAGTCGCCTATCCGCTTCTGGTGGGCTTCTCCTCCATACCGAAAGTCGCTGTCGTGCCGATCTTTGTGCTGTGGTTCGGGTCGGGCACCACGCCTGCCATTCTAACGGCGATGGTCATTTGTGTGTTCCCGATCGTGGTGAACATAGCAACAGGTCTGGCGACCACTGAGCCCGATCTTGAAGACGTGCTCAAAACCCTTGGCGCCTCCAAAAGCGAAATTCTGTGGAACGTCGGGCTGCCACGCACAATGCCGTATTTCTTTGCAGCGTTAAAAGTAGCGATCACGCTGTCCTTTGTTGGTGCGGTACTGTCCGAGACGGTTGCGTCCAACCGCGGCATCGGAAACGTCATGATGACCGCCTCTTCCAATTTTCAGGTCTCGCTGGTCTTTGCCGGCCTCATCATCCTCGCCCTGCTTGGAGTAGCCCTCTACGCTCTGTTCTCCCTTCTGGAGCGGCGCGTAACGGGGTGGGCGACACGCGGCAATGACATCGCCATCACATAACACCTCCTTCTTACATCAAAACAAGGAAAGCTGAAATGAAGCATACTCTCATGGGAGCCACATTCGTACTCTTGGCCGGCGCGGTACCTGCGTTTGCCGAGATGACCGACATACGGTTTACGCTGGGCTGGAAGACACAAGGGTCCGACGCGCCCTTCCTGCTGGCATTGCACAAGGGCTACTTTGAAGACGAAGGTCTCAACGTATCCATCGACCAAGGCGAGGGGTCTGCGGCGACGGTGACGCGGATCATGGGCGGGGCCTATGATGCGGGGTTTGGCGACATCAACGCCATAATCCAGAACGCCGCCGCCCGCCCCGGAGAGGCGCCCGTGATGGTCTATCAGTTGTGGAACCGCCCGCCCTTCGCCATCGTGACACCAAAAACCGCCGGCATCGAAACCGTCGCTGATTTCGAGGGCAAAACGCTGGGCGGCGCACAGGGCACCCCCACTACGCGCCTGTTCCCCGTCTTTGCCGAGATCAATGGCATTGATCTGGAAAATGTTGCTCAGGAAAGCATGGCCCCTAACCTGCAAGAGCCGATGATGATCCGCGGCGACATTGACGGCGCATTCGTGTTCACCTCGACCAGCTGGTTCAACCTGATTGCCAACCGTCAGGATCCCGCCAATGACTACAACTGGTTCAACTTCGAAGACTATGGCATGGATCTCTATTCCAACGGCTTGATGGTCTCGCGCCAGCTATTGACCGAGAACCCCGAAGCGGTTGCAGGTCTGGTGCGCGCCGTGAACAAAGCGACACAGGAAAGCATGGCCAATCAGGACAGCTCGGTCGAGGCGATCATGGCCTTTGACAACTTGATCAACGAAGATCTGGAGCGCGCACGGCTTGAATTTGCCCTGACCAATCTGATGAACGCCCCCGAGGTCGCAACAATCGGCATGGGCGATCTGGTGGACGAGCGTCTGAGCCGCTCCATCGCCATTGTCGCAAAGGGCTATGAGCTGGAGCGCCTGCCGGAGGGGTCGGAAATCTTTGACCGGTCCTTTCTGCCGCCCGCCGAAGAGCGGATGTTCGAGACGGTCATCAACTAACCACACCAAGCCTGCGAGACAGGACCACCCCTGTCGCGCAGGCTTCCTTCTTTTCGGAGACGTGTCTCCACCCCCTGAATTTTCTACAGGATCGATAATGTCCATGCGTCCATTGCTGCTCACCGGTGGTCTCGTGCTGGTCGAAAACGACAGCTTCGCGCGGGTGTCCATCCTGGTGCGCGATGGTGTGATCGCGGCCCTTCTTGCCAATGGTGAAGGCCCCACCGATGCACAGCAGATTGATGTGGCCGACCGCCTCATCATCCCCGGCCTTGTCAACGGACACACCCATTCCCACGGCGCATTGGGTCGCGGGGGTGTCGGTGGCGATCTGACGCTGGAGACCTTCTTGTCAGGTTGTGCGTGGCTAAACGGATCGCGCCGGATCGACGATCTGCGCCTCGCGGCGGAACTGAGTGCGGCGGAATTGATCCGCAAAGGCTGCACCGCCTGTTTTGATCTGTTCATTGAGCTTCCGGGGCCCAGCGTTGCCGGCATCCATACCGTCGCGAGCGCCTATCACGATGCAGGCCTGCGCGCGGTCGTCGCCCCCATGATCGCGGACCAGACGATATATCAGGCCCTGCCTGGTCTGCTCGACCACTTCGAGCCACCGCTGCGCGATGCCGTCGCAGCGCTCACGATGCCGCAGTGGCAGCACATCATGGCAACCTGCGCCGAGGCTTTTGGCACATGGCCCGTCCCGATGGACCGTGTGCGCCCCGGCATCGGCCCCACGATCCCGCTGCATTGCTCGGACGCCTTCCTGCAATTCTGCGCCGCGTTGTCCAACCGGGATGGTATCCCGCTCCAGACCCATCTGGCTGAAACCCGGATGCAGCAGGTTATGGCAGGACGCAAATATGGCACCAGCCTCACGGCGCACCTGGACAGTCTGGGGGTGCTTGGCCCCCATTTCAGCGGCGCGCATGGGGTCTGGCTGTCACAGCCGGAGGCCGATATGCTCGGCAGTCATCAGGCCTGCATCTCCCACAACCCCCTCAGCAATCTGCGTCTCGGGTCTGGGAGTGCACCTGTGCGGATGCTCTTGAACAGCGGTGTCACCATGGGCGTCGGCACCGACGCCTCCAACACATGCGACGGCCAAAACATGTTTGAGGCGATGCGCCTTGCCGCGACGCTCAGCCGCGCGCAAGCGGCAGACTGCGCCGGGTGGGTCACCACCCGCGAGGCATTTGCGATGGCCACAACAGGCAGCGCGCGGATTATGGGGCTCAAAAATGTCGGAATGATTGCCGAAGGGTGGGCCGCTGACATGGTGTTCCTTGATGCCAACTATTGCCATTATACACCTCTGCGCAATCCTCTGGACCAGATCGTATTTTCCGAGAGCGGTGGCGCGCTGCGCGAAGTCATGATCGCCGGAGATTATGTTTTTGCAAATGACCGCGTTTTGACTTTGGATGAAGCAACCCTTGCGATCCGCGCCCATGACGCGGCAGAGCGTTTGGACACAGCGAATGCAGATACGCGTTTGATGAATGAGGCCGCATCGGTCGTCGTCAAAAGCTTTTGCGGCGCCATCTGTGCGGCTCCTTCCCATAATTGAATGAAAGTTGATGACATGGACCAGAACCCAGATCCCGTAAGCGCTGCAAAAGCGATCGTTGAGAGCTATCTTGAACGCTCTATGGTGCCGGATCCGGAAGGTGCGGCGCAATATGTCAGTGACGGTTTCAAACTTGTTTTCACGGGCGGACGTGTGTTTTCCGGTCCGGCGCAAAGCGCGGGTTTCAATGCAAAACGATATTCCTGGGTCAAAAAGAAGTTCCTGCGTACCGACGCTGCCTTGGATCATGAGACGGGCGATGTTCACGTCTACAATACCGGCTACCTCTATGGTGAATGGAAGGACGGCAGCTCGTTCGAAACGAACCGCTACATGGATAAGTTCGTTGTGCGGGGAGAGAAGATCATCAGCACCGATGTCTGGAACGACAGCGCCGAAATACTCCTGCACAAAGCGGGACTTGCGGAAACGGAGCTTTGAATGATGGTGAAAGAGCATGGGCGTTATCGCTATTCCCCAATCACCAGCCGCCCTGACTATGATTGGCCTGACGGCAAACGCCTCGCTGTTTATATTGGCCTCAATCTCGAACATTTTGCTTTTGGAGAGGGCCTCGGTGCCGAACTGGCCCCCGGTGGCCCGCAACCAGATATCCTGAACTACGCGTGGCGGGACTATGGCAATCGCGTGGGCGCGTGGCGACTGCTCGAGTTGTTCGATACATTGGATATCCCCGCCAGCGTTCTCACCAATAGCGCGATGTATGACTATGCGCCCGAGCTTATGGCCGCGTTCAGTGCGCGCGGTGATGAAATCGTGGGACACGGCAGCACGAATTCCGAACGCCAAAGCGATCTGGACACAGATGCAGAGGCCGCCCTGATCACCGAGGCAACAGCAGTCCTGCATGCCGCCGAAGGCATACCACCAAAAGGCTGGTTGTCGCCATGGATCGCCGAGAGCCATGATACCCCCGACCTGCTGGCGCAATCGGGCTACCAGTATACGCTCAACTGGTGCATGGATGACCAACCTGTCTGGATGACGACAAAATCGGGCCGCCTCTTGTCCGTCCCCTATCCGCAGGAGATCAACGACATTCCGTCCATTGTCGCGCGTAAGGATGGCGCAGCAACTTTTGCGGATATGATCATCGACAATTTTGACGAGATGTCCGAGCAATCGGCGCAGCAACCTCTTGTGATGGGAATAGCGCTCCACCCTTACCTTGTGGGTCAACCCTACCGCCTGCGCCATCTTCGACGCGCGTTAACGCATATTGCTGCACACCGCGATCAGGTCTGGCTTACAACAAGTGGTGCGATTTCCGACTATTGTCACAAAGAAATATCAGCCCTGATTACTTGATCCCTCCATCGTAACGCATGGGGCGTTAGGGCCAGGCGCCGTGCCCGTGATGCGGCTCACGGAGGTGTTTCGCCAAGCGGCCCAAAGCAAGATCATCACGACAGCACACGCGATCAACGCGGGCCACATGCCTGCGGGCCGGCTTGGAGCGCACTTCGGGTGCGAACTACGGTGCCTGGGTGAACTCTTCCGATTGGCTGTCTGACGCGTTGACACGACCGATGGTCGCGAAACCTGGCGACCGGATGCTTTATTCGACGGGCTCTACCCACATCCTTGGCGCGGCGCTGGCGGAAGCAACCGGGCAGAGCCTTCTGATGCAGGCCCGCGCACGGATTGGAGCACCGCTGGACATAGAAATTCCCGCCTGGACCCGCGACCCTCAAGGATACTACCTCGGCGGCAACGAAATGGCGCTATGCCCGACCGCCATGCTGGACATTGCGACCATGCTGCGTGACGGTGGTCAGTTCAACGGGACGCAGGTTATTCATGGATCCTGGATTGAAGCCTCGCTCCAACCCCGGGCGCGTTCGCCCTGGTCCGGACTGTCGTATGGATATGGCTGGTTCTTGTCACCATCCGGCTATGTGCTCGCAAGAGGCTATGGTGGGCAGATCATCGCCGCGCATCGCGATAATAACCTTGCCGTGGCGATCACGTCTG
>JAGXHB010000207.1 GCA_024636425.1 Roseobacter sp. | reverse complement strand
CCTGACGGATAAGACCGCGCATGGCATCATGCATCAGATTGCCATACTCAATGCTTCGGCTCATGCGCTTTCGTTCCTCCTTTGGATGTCCCTACCATACCCCATTTCATTCCGGTGAAAAGGGGGGCCGCGCGAATTAGCGCCAGGCTTTGATCGCAACCGCATGGACGGCCAGAATAGCCATCGTTGGGCCAATGCCAACATGCCAACACAGCATCACCACTCTCGCCACGGCGGGCGAGAGAAGAGCAGGCAAACCTGTACTATTCCTGTCCGGCGACGCCCCGGCAAGAAACCCGTTGGGTCCGACGTCGTCGAACAGAAAATGCAGCGATGATGGTCCGAAATGCACGCCGAGCCTTGGATTTTGTACGAGCGTCTCAAGAAAAGGACCGGCAGGGAATATTCACAGCAAACAGGGGAAAGACGTCAACCGAAGCGGCAGCGACGCACAAAGCACCTGAATTCCAAATGGAAAAAAATCCTCGCCGAAGGCATAGAATCTCTTTGGCGCACTGGCGGAAATAAGGGGAAAAGTGCAGGTTTCTGTTGCCAGGTACCTGCGAACCCCGCCTTAAGTCGCTAAACTCAAGGACTTAGATTTCAACAGTTCCGGTCGCTTACGCGGCCATCGCCATTGGAGCACGATTGTCATTTGCAATTGTACATTTTACGCCGATAACGGTGGCAGTCAGCCGAGATAAAGCAACATCTTTAGACGTTCGTCGATCCTATTTCGACCCCATGGTCCGCAAATGACGGAGGTTTGGTGGAGTCGCCGGGTACCGCCCCCGGGTCCGAACCGCGTATTACATGCGCGTTTATATCCATAGTCCCGAAGGACACTCCTAACATAGGCGGACATGCGCGCTTTGCAAGGTCCAAAGCCGGATCAGTGCAGGTATTTTCGGGTCAATTTTGAGGAAGTTGCGGATCACCCGTCAGGCGCATTTAGGGTTTGGAAAAGCCGTGGATGTCTGACATTAATTTTTCAAGAACGGAGGCAATCGAGATCAGGGAGGGTCGCGTCACATGATATCCGCCATTCATTCCAACCCGTATCTGCCCAATATGGGGCACCTTCCGGCATGATCAATGTCAGCTATGTTCGCATGATGGCGCGCTTTAACGCCTGGCAGAATGACCAGTTGGCACCCGTGATCCTTGATATGCCGCAGGAGGAACTGACCAAAGACCGTGGCGCAAATTCCGGCGGCATTCTCGGCACTGCCAATCATCTGCTGTGCGGTGACATGTTGTGGCTATCCCGCTTTGATCGCGGGGTGGAGCCGCCGTTTGAAAAGCCCGCGAACTGGGCGAAAGTGCATGAGGATGCGCGTTCATGGGCCGCGGACCGGCACCGCGTCGACGGCAAGATCGGTCACTGGGCGGAAGGCTTGCGCGAGCTTGACCTGCCCGGAAATCTGACAATCCGGCCTGTCGACGGGGCGGCCGCCTCTACCGTGTCCAGATCGCTGGCGATCATCCAGTTTTTCAACCACCAGACGCACCAAAGGGGCAAGCTTCACGCCATGCTGACGGCTGCTGGTGAAACGGCACCCGTCGGTGATCTGGTCCACATGCCGGACTATGTATGACAGGATGCCGACCGATGGGGCCCGCAGTCGTGGCGGGCACGAAACTTTCCGGGCGCGAGCGCGGTTGAGACAGGGGGACCGAGGGGCCAGCCCCTCGGGCTCCCCGGAGTTTATCTGGCAAAATGAAGAGGGAGCGAAGGTGCTTCCGGAACAGGAGAGACGATGTTTGATGCCCTGATGGTGACCAAGGATGAAGAAAGCGGCAAGACCTCTGCGGCGGTAACGCAGATCGGGCTGGACCGCTTGCCCGAAGGCGAGGTGACCGTGGCGGTCGAATATTCGACGGTGAATTACAAGGATGGTTTGTGTCTGGGCTCAGGCGGCGGTCTGGTGCGGAACTATCCGCATATTCCGGGCATTGATTTTGCCGGCACGGTCGAGGCGTCCGACGACGACCGCTATACGCCCGGCGACAAGGTCGTGCTGACCGGCTGGCGCGTGGGCGAGGCGCATTGGGGTGGCTATGCTCAGAAAGCCCGCGTCAAGGCCGACTGGCTGGTCCCTTTGCCCGAGGGGCTGGATACACGTCAGGCGATGGCTGTCGGTACGGCGGGCTTCACGGCGATGCTGGCGATCATGGCGCTCGAGGATCACGGTCTGAAGGCAGGAAACGGCCCGGTGCTGGTGACCGGTGCTGCGGGCGGTGTCGGATCGGTTGCGGTGGCACTTCTGGCGGCCTTGGGCCATGAGGTGGCGGCTGTCACCGGACGCCCCGAAACGGAAGATTACCTCCGGTCTTTGGGGGCAACCCAGATCGTGCCGCGCACAGAAATCAACGCGACGGTCAAACGTCCGCTCGAGGCTGAGGCCTGGGCCGGTTGCATCGACGCGGTCGGCGGCGAGATGCTCGCGCGGGTTCTGGGTCAGATGAAATATGGCGCATCAGTGTCGGCGGTCGGGCTGGCGGGCGGTGCCAATCTGCCTGCAACGGTCATCCCGTTTCTGCTGCGGGGGGTGAATTTGCTGGGCATCGATTCAGTGATGCAGCCCTATGACAACCGGCTGCGCGCCTGGAAACGGCTTGCCAGCGATCTTCCGATGGACAAGCTCGAGAGCATGGTCCAGCCGGCGACGCTGAAAGACCTGCCGCAGCTTGGCAAAGACATTCTGGACGGTCAGGTAAAGGGCCGGGTCGTTGTCGATGTGAACGGCTGATACACGACAGCGACGGCGGGGCTTTGCGGGGCCCTGCCGTCCTGCGTTTCGGCGCTGCCTTTTTGAAGGTTTCCGGTGAATATCGGCGACTTGCTTGTCAGTCAGGTGAAGTGGTCTATGCTTCATTCCACACAAAACAAGAATTCGCGGCGGTTTTTTCGACTGCTGCCGAAATCGTGGAAGGGACAGAACCATGACAGATACAACCTCGCAGGGGATACCCTTGCCCGAGGGTCAAGCCGATCAGATCGAGACGGAATACGAGATAGGGCAAGACAATCTGGAGCGAAAGATTGGCCGTTTCGGGATAGACATTCACAATCCCGTCTTTCCGATCTCTGCCGCCGCGATTGTGGCCTTCGTTTTCTACACTATCGCTTTGCCGGATCAGGCCGAGCGGGTGTTCCAGGCGATGTTCGACTTCACCACCAAGAACTTCGACTGGTTCCTGATCGCCGCGGCTGATCTGGTCGTGGTCTTTGCGTTGATGCTGATTGTGACGCCGCTTGGGTCAGTGCGGCTTGGCGGCGACGAGGCGACACCGGATTACACCTATCTGGGGTGGTTTGCGATGCTGTTTGCCGCCGGCATGGGGATCGGGCTGATGTTCTACGGAGTCAGTGAGCCCTTGACGCATTTCTCGACCTCGATGAGCGGGGCAGCCATGGGCGAGGACGGTCTGCGGACCGACTGGGCACCGCTTGGCGGGGCCACAGGTGATCAGCCGGGGTCTGTCCGTCTGGGCATGGCGGCCACAATCTATCACTGGGCGCTTCACCCTTGGGCGATCTATGCGACGGTTGCGCTGGCGTTGGCGCTGTTCACCTATAACAAGGGCTTGCCCTTGACGATCCGGTCGGCGTTCTATCCAATTCTGGGCGAGCGCATCTGGGGATGGCCTGGTCACCTGATTGATATCATTGCGGTTTTCGCTACGCTTTTCGGGTTGGCGACATCGCTCGGGTTCGGTGCCACGCAGGCGAATGCTGGGTTGAACGAATTGTTCGGTGTGCCGATCGGTCAGACCACCGAAGTGATCCTGATCACCGTGATCACTGCGGTCGCTTTGGTGTCGGTCATGCGCGGTCTGGATGGCGGCGTAAAGATCCTGAGCGAGATCAACATGGGGCTGGCCGGTTTGCTGGCGCTCTTTACTGTCATCGTCGGGCCGACGGTCTTTCTGATCAGCTTCTTCTGGGAGAGTATGGTCGCCTATGTGCAGTTCCTGCCACAGCTGTCGAACCCGTTTGGCCGGGAGGACGTGAACTATTCCCAAGGCTGGACGTCGTTCTATTGGGCGTGGTGGATCAGCTGGTCGCCTTTCGTGGGCATGTTCATCGCGCGCGTCAGCCGGGGTCGCACGGTACGGGAATTCGTGGTGTGCGTGCTGCTCATCCCCAGCACTGTCTGCGTGCTGTGGATGTCCATCTTTGGCGGTACAGCGATCCATCAGGTCATCACTGACAACTATACGGGTGCGCAGGACGCCGAGCTGCCATTGCAGTTGTTCCGCATGCTGGATGCCTTGCCATTGGCGTCAATCACATCCTTCGTCGGCATCATTCTGGTCGTCGTGTTCTTTGTGACGTCGTCGGATTCGGGGTCTTTGGTCATCGACACGATCACGGCAGGCGGCAAGGTTGATGCGCCTGTGGCGCAGCGGGTTTTCTGGTGCATCTTCGAAGGTGCCGTGGCGATCGCACTGTTGGTCGGGGGTGGTCTGGCCGCGCTTCAGTCGATGGTGATCTCGACGGGACTGCTGTTCACAGTGATCCTGTTGGCGATGTGCTACTGCATCTTCCGGGGTTTGATGAGTGAACGCAGCAACCTGAAGTAAAGCTTCGATCAGTGACAAGAAAAAGGGCGTTTCCGCACAGGAAGCGCCCTTTTTCGTTGCAAGGCAGCAGGATGTTTTTTTTGGACAACCGGGAAAGGCGAAGTAAGCTGACCCCACGAAGCGATATTAACCAAAAATAACAGCGCAAGAGGGAGATAGAGAATGGCATTGAAGCCTCCACTGACAAAATTGCCGATCAAGACTGCAACCGCCGGATTTTATCGGGGCTTCAGTCTTGACGTAACGATTACGGCCAAGGTCGTGATTGGCCTGCTTGTAATCTGGGCCGTGGCCTTTCCGGAAAACGCCGGGGCCATCCTTGCAGGGTTAAACGGCTTTATCCTGACAAATTTTGCGACGTGGTACGTTGCGGTCATGGTCTTGTTTGTTATCACCTGCCTTGCGCTCGCGCTGTGGCCGACGGGCGGATCGCTCAAGATGGGGTTGCCCGGCGATAAGCCGGAATTCGACCGGTTCTCGTGGTTCTCGATGATGTTCGGGGCCGGTATCGGGGTCGGCATGCTGACATGGGCGGTGGCCGAGCCGATTTATCATTTCGGCAATAATCCCGACGTGATCCAGGGCTTGGCCACCACGCAGGGCGAGGATAATATCCTGAACGCCTACAAATGGTCCTATCTGCATTGGGGGATCACGGCTTGGGCGTCCTATGCGATCTGCGGGCTTTCGCTGGGCTATTTCGCGTACCGGCGCGGGTTGCCGTTGACCATCCGGTCTTTTTTGTCGCCTTTGTTCGGCAAAAGACTGTCGGGGCCTTTGGGTCATATCGTCGACATCGTGGCGGTGGTTGCGACCATTCTGGGTGTCGCACAGACGCTGGGCTTTGGGGTGAACCAGTTCGTTGACGGGCTAAGCCGGATTGGGATCGGCGGCTGGCTGATGAACGACGAAGGCGCGCCGAGTTCGCTGGGGATCATCTTTGCCATCGTGATCATCATGGGGGCCTCGACCCTGTCAGCGCTCTCGGGCGTGGGCAAGGGCATCAAGTGGTTGTCCAACCTCAATATGGGGCTGTCGATCTTCCTGCTGTCGTTCTTCCTGATCTTCGGATCGACGTGGTTCGGGCTTTGGGCGCTTTTCGTGGGCACGTGGCATTACCTTACTGCGCTGCCGTCCATGATGTTCACCGTCTATGGCGGCGAGAACCCGGTCGATCGGGATCTGGCGGGCTGGCAAGGGTCATGGACCGTGTTCTACTGGGCATGGTGGGTCGCCTTTGCACCGTTTGTCGGCTTGTTTCTGGCGCGTATCAGCCGGGGTCGCACGATCCGCGAGTTCGTGTTGGGGGCCATCATCGTGCCTGCGTTCATGTGTTTCGTCTGGTTCGCATGGGCCGGCGGCACGGCGATCGACCTTGAACTGACGGGACAGGCCGCCGGCAGGATCTTCGAGGCGACAGACGGGGGCAAGATCTTTGCGATGACCGACGTTCTTCTGGGCACCGGCTGGCTGGGGTGGATCATGGCGGTGATCATCGTGGTGTTGCTGATGACCTATCTCGTCACGTCGGCGGATTCGGCGGTGCTGATCGTGAATACGATCAATGCCGCGGGCGACGAAGGGCCGAAGGCGCGCCCGCACATCATCTTCTGGGGTGTGGCGCTTGGGGCCGTGGTGGCCGCGTTGCTGCTGATTGGCGGCATCTCCGCGATCCAGACGGCGATGGTGATCGGGGCTTTGCCCTTCAGTCTGGTGATGGTGCTGATGGCGATCTCATTGCTCAAGGCGTTCTATCTGGACGGCCTGCGTCTCAAGGCCGGAATTGACACCACCGGCAACGTGCAGACCGCAGCACCGGCTGAATAACCCTTGGACGACGAAGCAGGATCAGGGGCCGCAGGATGATCTTGCGGCCCCGTTTCATGCGGTATGATCAAAATGCGCGCAGATCGCCGTTCATATCTTGACCTTCGCACGTGGACAGGGGAACCCTTGCGCCATGAAACTAGATATAGATTTTGTCCGCCAACACTTCCCCGCCTTTGACGAGCCGTCGTTGCAAGGTCAGGCCTTTTTCGAGAACGCTGGTGGGTCTTATACCTGCAAGCCTGTGATCGCCCGCCTGACGCGGTTTTATACACAACGCAAAGTGCAGCCCTACGCTCCTTATGCCGCCAGCCAGCTTGGCGGAGAGGAGATGGACGAGGCCCGCACGCGCATGGCCGCCATCCTTGGGGTCACGGGCGACGAGCTGTCGTTCGGGCCGTCAACCACGCAGAACACCTATGTCCTGGCGCAGGCCTTCGGACAGATGATGAAGCCCGGCGAGGCAATTATCGTCACCAATCAGGATCACGAAGCCAACACCGGTCCCTGGCGCAGGCTGGCGGATCGCGGGATCGAGGTGCGCGAGTGGCGGGTCGATCCTGCAACGGGCCATCTGGACATCGAAACGCTTGAGGATCTGCTGGACGAAAAAGTGCGTCTGGTCTGCTTTCCCCATTGCTCCAACGTGATCGGCGAAATCAATCCGGTGGTCGAAATCACGGCGCTTGCGCATGCTGCGGGGGCATTCGTCTGCGTGGACGGTGTCTCTTATGCGCCGCACGGATTTCCAGATGTGGGGGCTTTGGGGCCCGACATCTATCTGTTTTCCGCCTACAAGACGTACGGGCCGCATCAGGGGCTGATGGTCATGCGCCGCGCCTTGGCGGAATTGCTGCCCAATCAGGGGCATTATTTCAACGGCGACAGTCTTTACAAGCGGTTCACGCCCGCGGGGCCGGATCACGCGCAGATTGCTGCCTGCGCTGGAATGGCTGATTATGTGGATGCGCTTTATGACCACCATGTCGGGGGCAAGGCTGATCCTGCGGCGCGGGGGGCGGCTGTTCACGACCTGATGCGCGCCCATGAAGTCGCGTTGTTGCAGCCGATCCTGGATGCGCTGTCGCACCGTAACACTGTGCGGTTGCTGGGGCCGACGCAGGCCAGCGAACGGGCACCCACCGTTGCACTTGGGCTGGGACGCGCCGCACTGCCTGTCGCGGCGGAACTGGCCCGGCATGGCATCATGGCGGGCGGCGGCGATTTCTATGCTGTGCGTGCGCTGACGGGGATGGGCATGGACCCCGAGCAAGGTGTTTTGCGGCTCAGCTTTACGCATTACACATCCCAATCCGAGATAGAGCAGCTTTTGGGCGCGTTGGATGCAGTGCTTTAGGCCTTGAACGCAAGGATCAAGCCCTAAGTAACAGCCGACGTCCCAAAGGAGCGCGACCATGTCCGAGACTTCCCCCATTATCATCTGGTTTCGCCGTGATTTGCGCCTGACAGACCACCCTGCCTTACACGCGGCCTGCGACAGTGGGCGGCCGGTCATTCCGGTCTATATTCACGACGACCTTGTCGCTGACCTGCGCGCCGCGCCGAAGTGGCGGCTGGGGTTGGGGGTCGGGGCCTTTGACGACGCCCTGCGCGAGAAATCCAGCAGATTGGTCTTGCGCAAGGGCAATGCGATCGAGGTGCTGCGCAAGCTGATTGCGGACACTGGGGCGGGGGCTGTCTACTGGTCGCGGCTTTACGATCCGCAAAGCACCAAGCGTGACACCGAGATCAAAGAAGCTTTGAAAGACGACGGGATCGACGCAAAATCCTTTGGCGGGCATCTGATGTTCGAACCCTGGACCGTCGAAACGCAGGCGGGCGGGTATTACAAGGTTTACACGCCATTCTGGAATGCGGTGAAAAACAAGGGGGTCGATGCGCCTTTGTCTGCACCAACCAGCATCAAAGCGCCCGAGACGTGGCCACAGAGTGACGATCTGGACAGCTGGAACATGGGCGCCGCAATGGACAGGGGTGCCGATGTCGTGCGTCCGTTCGTGCAGCTGGGTGAAAAGGCCGCGCAAAGCCGGCTGGGAGCTTTCATGGCGCGGGGGGTTGGCGACTACAAGCAGACCCGCGACATTCCCGGTGTGGATGGCACGTCGAACTTGTCGGAAAACCTGTCCTTGGGGGAAATCAGCCCGCACCAGTGCTGGCATGCAGGCCAGCGGGCGCTTGAAGACGGCAAGCAGGGGGCCGAAACCTTCCTCAAGGAGCTGGTATGGCGCGAGTTTGCCTATCATCTGATGCACCACAGCCCGCGCATCCTGACCGACAACTGGCGCGAAGAATGGGCGGAATTTCCCTGGAACGAAGACGAGCGCCGTGCCGAGGTCAAGGCATGGAAACAAGGCCGCACCGGTGAACCCTTTGTCGATGCCGCGATGCGCGAGCTTTACATCACGGGGCGGATGCACAACCGGGGCCGGATGATCGTCGCCAGTTATCTGACCAAGCATCTGATGTGCCACTGGAAGATCGGCCTGCACTGGTTCGAGGACTGTCTGATCGACTGGGATCCCGCCAGCAACGCAATGGGCTGGCAGTGGTCCGCCGGATCCGGGCCTGATGCGACGCCTTACTTCCGTGTTTTCAACCCCGAAACGCAGCTGGATAAATTCGACAAGAACCGCGATTATACCAGCCGATGGATTGCAGAAGGCCGCAGCAATCCGCATGAGGATGCCCTGCGCTATTTTGACGCGATCCCCCGGCGCTGGAACATTTCACCTGGTGATCCATATCCAGAGAAAATCATCTCTTTGGATGAGGGCAGGGAACGTGCACTTGATAGCTACAAGAACCGAAACTTTTAACATTTGTTAAACGTGGTTGTCCGACATAAAGTTAATATTCGCGAATATGATACGCGCTCAGGAGACCGCATGATTTTGACCAGCACCGAAGGCCAAAAAGACCTTCCTCGATATTTCACGCGCGTTTTTGCGATGGCGCAAAACATGCAGAACGGACAGGTCGATTTCGTCATGCCGGACGGCCGGCGTTTCAGGGCAAAAGGGGCCAATCCGTTGCCCGTTGCCGAGATCCACATCCATAACAAGGGCCTCTTCTCGCGCTTGATCCGCGAAGGCGATCTGGGGTTCAGCGATGCTTATCTCGACGAATGGTGGAGCACCCCTGACCTGCAAGCTTTCATGGATGTGGCACATGCCAACGAAGACATCTACGACAGCTTCCCCGCGATGGGCCTGATCCGCCGGTTCGAGTCGCTGCTGTTCTGGTTGCAAAGCAACAGCAAGAAGCAGGCGCGCCGCAACATCAGCTATCACTATGATCTGGGGAACGACTTCTACAAGCTGTGGCTGGACGAGACGATGACCTATTCTAGCGCGCTGTTCGAAGAGGGTGCACAGCAATCGCTGGAGGCGGCGCAGACAGCCAAATATGCCTCCATGGTGGACCAGATGGGCGTGCAGCCGGGCGATCATGTGCTTGAGATCGGATGCGGATGGGGCGGGTTTGCGGAATATGCCGCCAAGGAACGCGGTCTGAAGGTTACCTGTCTGACGATCAGCAAGGAGCAGTTTAACTACGCCGTAGAACGCATTGAAAAAGCTGGTCTTTCCGATATGGTCGAGTTCAAGTTGCAAGACTATCGCGACGAAAAGGGCGTGTATGACGGGATCGCCAGCATCGAGATGTTCGAGGCGGTGGGAGAGAAATACTGGCCGTCCTATTTCAACACAGTGCGGGACCGCCTCAAGCCGGGTAAATCAGCGACACTACAGATCATCACGGTCCCGGACCGCCGCTGGAAGATCTACAAGCGCGGTGTTGATTTCATTCAGAAATACATCTTTCCGGGCGGTATGCTGGCAAGCCCGGAGGCCTTGCGCCATCAGGTCGAAAAAGCGGGTCTCGCGGTCGAGAAATCCATCGAGTTCGGCAAGAGCTATGACATCACGCTGCGCCGCTGGCACGAAACGTTCAACGAAAAGTGGGACGAGATCGCCGCGATGGGCTTTGACGAAAGGTTCAAACGGATGTGGAACTTCTACCTCACCTCCTGTGCGTCAACCTTTGACAGCGGCAATTGTGATGTGACACAGATTACGGTGAAGCGCCCCGCCTGACGCTGGGCAACCGATCCGAGGGACCAGCCAGATGCCAACTGCTGCCAGATTGATGGGGGCCATCAGCCTGTCGCTGGTGGCCTATATCCTGTCCCGGATGATCATGCCGCTGATGCCCGACGGCACCGATTTCAGCTATTTTGTGGTGACGAACATCGTGTTGGGCCTTGTTGCGGGGTGGGTCGTGATGGGTCCGCGTGCGGGCGGTGACATCCTTGCAGGCATCGGCAACGGGTTGACGGGTGTGTTCATTCTGGTCCTTTGGGGGCTGACCGCACAGGCAATTTTGGAAATGCTAAGCCGGTCATTGCAACGACGGTATGACGGTCTGGGCGAAGCGTTCCTGGCCGTCCTTAACCTCGGGGCGGAATATTTTCTGGTGATGGCGACGCTGCCGATCGCTGTTGCGATCATTGTCGGTGGCGCTGTCGCCGGGCTTTTGACGAACCTTGCCAAAGCCAGGTGGCGCTGACCCCATGACATCATTATTTTTCTACGGAACGCTGCGGCATGTACCGCTGCTTGAGATCGTGCTGGGCCGAGAGGCTGGCGAAATCACCTTCTCCTCGGCGCAGCTGGCGGATCATGCGATCCTGAGCGTTGTAGAAGGCCCGTTTCCCTGCATCATGCCGCAGCCCGGCACTGTGGCTGAGGGGCTTTTCGTAACGGGATTGACGGCTGATGATATCGCGCGGCTGAACTTTTACGAGGGCAGCTTTGCCTATGATCTGCGCGAGATGACGCTTGTCGACGGGCGGCGCGCGCAGGTCTATTTCTCGCGGGCGGGTCTGTGGACAACGAAAGGCGCGTGGTCGCTTGTGGACTGGCAGGCGGAATGGGGTGCCCTAAGCTGCTTTGCCGCGACCGAGGTGATGGATTACTATGGCCGCTACAGCGTGGATCAGGTGGCGCGCATGTTCCCGATGATCCGCACCCGCGCCGCGGCAATGGTCAACGCCCGGCGATCAAGACACGGGGCAGGGACGCTTGGGGGCAGGGTGCAGATCGAGCGGATTGACCGCGTCTACACCAATTATTTTGCGCTGAACGAATATCACCTGCGCCACGAGCGTTTCGACGGAACCATGACGGATGTGTTGGAGCGGGCGGTATTTGTCGCCTCTGATGCAGCGCTGGTTCTGCCTTATGACCCTGTGCGCGACCGCGTCATGGTGGTCGAGCAGTGCCGCATGGGGCCGATGGCGCGCGGTGACCGCGCCGTCTGGCAGTTTGAACCGATAGCAGGGCGCGTCGACCCCGGCGAGACCCCCGAGGATGCCGCGCATCGCGAGGCCCGCGAGGAGGCGAACATCGCCTTGCAATCTCTTGAAAAGGTTGCAGAAGTCTATGCGTCTCCGGGTGATTCAACCGAATTTTTCTTCATCTACGTCGGGCTTGCCGATCTGCCCGACCACGCCCCCGGCGTCAGCGGGCTGGAAAGCGAGGACGAGGATATCAAGTCGCATTTGTTGAGCTTTGACGCATTGATGGATCTTGTCGACACACTTCAGGCTGCAAATGCGCCGCTGGTAACCGCCGCCTATTGGCTTGCCCGTCACCGCGACCGCTTGAGGTTGGGCAACAGCGGCGCTACACCTTAAGGCAACTTGATTTAGGAGCATCCCATGCACGTCGCATCTGATCTGGCACAGGCCATCGGCAACACCCCCCTGATCCGCCTGCGCAAAGCCAGCGAAGACACGGGCTGCGACATTTATGGCAAGGCTGAATTCATGAATCCGGGCCAATCGGTCAAGGATCGCGCAGCCCTTTTCATCATTCAGGATGCAATTGAGCGAGGCGCGTTGAAACCTGGCGGCACCATCGTCGAGGGGACGGCAGGCAACACGGGTATCGGGCTTGCGCTGGTGGGCGCGTCGATGGGGTTCAAGACCGTGATCGTCATCCCCGAGACGCAAAGCCAGGAAAAGAAAGACATGCTGCGCCTTGCCGGTGCCGAGCTGGTGCAGGTGCCCGCAGCGCCGTATCGGAACCCCAACAACTTCGTACGCTATTCCGAACGGCTGGCGAACGAGCTGGCGCGCACCACGAATGAAGGCGTGATCTGGGCCAACCAGTTCGATAACGTTGCCAACCGTCAGGCGCATATCGAAACCACGGGCCCCGAGATCTGGAGCCAGACGGACGGCAAGGTCGACGGCTTTTGCTGCGCCGTTGGGTCCGGCGGTACACTTGCCGGTGTGGGCATGGCGCTGCAGCCCAAGGGCGTAAAGATCGCGCTTGCCGATCCGGACGGTGCGGCCCTGCACAGCTATTACACCACCGGAGAGCTTGAAGCCGAGGGCAGTTCCATTGCCGAAGGCATCGGGCAGGTGCGCATCACCAAGAACCTTGAGGGGTTCACGCCAGACTTCAGCTATAACATTTCCGACGCCGAAGCGCTGCCGATCGTGTTCGACCTGCTGCAACACGAGGGGCTATGCCTCGGCGCGTCGTCCGGGGTGAACGTGGCCGGTGCGATACGCATGGCGCGCGAGATGGGCCCGGGGCATACCATCGTTACTATTCTTTGTGATTTCGGGACGCGCTATCAGTCAAAGCTGTTCAATCCGGATTTCCTGCGCGAAAAAGGATTGCCTGTGCCCGGCTGGCTTGATCGCGCACCCATGTCAATTCCCGGCGTCTTCGAAGACCAATGATCCGTCGCCTCCGCGTCATCTGGGCGGGGTTGTGTCTTGCAGTTCTGCTGGCAGTGCCTGCGCTGGCTCAGGATGAACCGCTTCAACAGATCACCCAATGGGAAAACGTCGCGACCCGCGGCGAAGCAATTGTGGATTCGGGCACGGGTACGGATGCCGTGCTCGAGACGTTGCGCGCCCGGATCGCCGATTTCAGGGCTGAATTTGACGCGGCCCGTAATACCAATGCAGATCGTATCGCCACCTTGCGCGATCAGATCGCCGCACTTGGGCTGCCCCCCGAAGGCGAAAATGCCGAGCCTGAAGCCCCTGAAGTTGCGCAGACCCGGTCTGAGCTGAACCAACAGCTGAACGCTCTGCTGGCCCCCGTCCAGATCGCGGAGCGGGACTATCTGCGCGCCGAAGGGCTGATCCGGGAGATCGACCAGATCATCCGGGACCGGCAGACGGAAATGTTGCTGAGCAACACCCCTTCGCCGCTAAATCCGGCACATTGGACGCCGGCATTGCAGGACGTCGGGGAAGCGTTCGGTGCCATGTGGGTGAACCGCGGCACCGTCGACCGCACCCGTCAGAACGCGCAACTGCGGTCGAACCTGCCGGTGGTTCTGTCCGCCGCCGTGCTGGGACTGCTGTTGATGCTGCGCGGCCGCCTGTGGGCGTCGAGGATTGCCAACAGCCTGCGGCGATACCGAGCCCGTGGCATCGGGATCTGGCGTTTTGTCGTGTCATTGCTCAGAATTGTATTTCCGCTGGCCGGGATTTTTCTGCTGACCGTTGCAGCACGTCAGACCGGATATCTGGGCAGCCGCGGCACCGAGGTGGTGGGCCTGCTGCCCATCATCGGTCTGGTGATCTTCGGATTTCGCTGGGTGTCCGAACGCGTATTTTCGCGCGATGACGACGAAGCGTTGCTGTTGCTGTCGTCATCGCAGCGGGCTTGGGCGCGGTTCTATGTGAACGGCATCACGCTGGTCATGATCGTGTCGATCATTACACGTCAGATCATGGAGTTCGACACGCCTTCGCCAGAGACGCGGGCTGTCGTAGAGTTTCCTTTTGCACTGCTGATCAGCTTTGCCCTCTTCCGGATCGGTCAGATCCTGCGGGACTACCGGGATTCTGACGACCAGCCCGACGACGAAACCGAGAGCGTTCGCAGTTCGACCTTGTCGCGGGTGGTGAATGCCCTTGGCCTTGGCGCGATCTGCGTGGCCATTACCGCGCCTGTACTGTTTGCGATCGGCTTTCAGAACCTGTCCGATGCGATCTTGCAGCCCTATGTCACGATGCTGGTCGTGCTGGGACTGGTGATGGCGCTGCAACGCTTTGCCGCCGACATTTATGGTGCACTCACGGGGCAGGGGATCGCGGCGCGCGATACGCTGCTGCCCGTGTTCTTCGGACTGGTTCTGCTGCTGCTGGCAGCGCCGGTTCTGGCGCTGATCTGGGGGGCGCGCATTGCGGACCTGACCGAACTCTGGACTGCGTTTCAGGGGGGATTTTCCATCGGCGAAAGCCGCATCTCTCCCACCAATCTGCTGACCTTTGCGATCATCTTTTCCATCGGCTATGCGCTGACACGACTG
>JAGXHB010000004.1 GCA_024636425.1 Roseobacter sp. | reverse complement strand
CTCGAACATATTGCCTGCTCATCTTTCAGCGGGATCTGCGTCCCTTGTGATCAGATGATTCTAGGCGGAGTTTTGCGCGAAGGCAAAGTGTTTCTGAAGTGGGAACCGGCTGCGGCTCAGCCTTGGCCGCGCAATTCCGAAATCACCTGTTTCCAAAGCTCGGGCGGCTGCGCGCCCGGCACGGCATGCTTGCCGGCAACGATAAAGGTCGGTACCGAACTGATGCCCATTTCGCGGCTGTGGCTGTCGCGCTCGCGGATCGCTTCGACATCGGCGTCGGTCGCCAGCAGCCGCCCGATGACCGACGCATCAAGCCCGATGCCGTCAGCCACGTCCGCCAGCACCTCGGCGTCACCTATGTCACGCGCCTCGACAAAATAGGCTTTGAACAGCGCCGAAACAGCCGCCGTCTGACGCCCTTCGATGCCGGCCCAGTGGATCAGCCGATGGGCATCCAAAGTGTTGGGCGTGCGCTTCATCGCGTCGAAGTTGATCGTGAGGCCGGCCTTTTCGGCATGTTCCACCACCGGAGCATAGGCCTTGACGGCGGCGTCCTTGCCGCCGAATTTCTGTTCCAGATAGGTGCGCCGGTCCATTCCGCCTGCAGGCATTTCCGGGTTCAGCTGGTACGGGTGCCATTCGATCAGGAAGGGATGATCCGGTTCCGCAGCAAGGGCGCGGTCCAGATGGGCTTTGCCGATATAGCACCAAGGGCAGATCGGGTCGGACATGATATCAAGCTTGATCGGATCGGTCATTTTCGGGCCTCATAGGCCGCGCGCAAAGCACGCCGCAACAATTTGCCGTTGGCCCCCATGGGCAGCTCGGGCAGATGAACATAAAGGCGGGGCTGTTTGTAGCGCGCCAGGTTGTCTTGTGCATAAAGCGCCAGCGCCGCTTCGTCCAGCGGGCTGTCGGCAGTGTAGAAGGCGGCGATCACGGTGACATCCGGGCGGACCTCGACCTCCGTGGCACCAACGCTCAACACGCCGGGAAAGGTCGCCAGCACTTGTTCAACCTCAATGGGCGACACCCGAAAGCCGCCCGCGTTCATCATGTCATCGTTGCGCCCCAGATAGGTAACCTGTCCGTCTTCGGCCATCATGCCCTGATCGCCGGTCAGGAACCACTCGCCCTGATACTTGGCCGCCGTCTGGTCCGGTGCGCCCAGATAGCCCAGCATCAGGCCGGGGTCGGAGTTGTGAATTGCAATCGTTCCTTCGGCACCACGTGCGACCGGACCCTCTGGCCCCATCAGCGCGATGCGGCGCCCTCTTTGGGGCTGGCCCAGCGTGCCGGGGCGCGCAGGCCGACCGGGCGAGGCCGACAGAAAAGTGGAACATTCGGACATGCCATACGCCTCGAAAATGGGGGTGCCCGTCGCGTTTTGCCAGCCAAGCCGGACGGACTGGGGCAGTTTTTCGCCCGCGCTCAACCCATGCCGCAAGCGGGGCAGATCAAGGCGGTCATGATGCTTGAGGATCTGGCGGTAAACCCCTGGTGCAGCTGCAAAAACGCTCGCCTCATGTGTGTTCATCAGCGCCGGAAGATCGGCAGCGCTGACACCCGCTTCGGGAATGAGCGCCGTGGCACCCATGGTCCAGGGATCCATCAGGCCGGTCCCCAGCGTATAGGTCCAGTTGAACGCACCCGCATGCATGACGCGGTCGCTGCTGCGCAGGTCATACCAGTCTGCGACCATCATCTGCCGTGCCCAGATGGCACGGTGCGCGTGCATGACGGCACTGGGGCTGCCCGACGTGCCGGAGGTATAGATGATATATCCCAACCGTTCGGGATCGCCCATGTGCCAGTCCGCGGGCGGTAAATCACGCATTGCGCGCAACGCATCAAGCGACACGCAGGCGGCATCCACAGGGCAGGGTACTGCCGGATCGTGCAGGATCGCGCGGGGGCGCAATGTGGCGATCATCTTGGCGACTTCAGGGTCCGTGAGGGCGGCGGCGGTGGGCACCGGCACCAGCCCTGCGGCCAATGCACCCAGATAGGCCAGCGGAAAGTCGACGGTATTGCCCAAGCGCATCAGCACGATGTCCTGCGGCTGCAACCCCAGACCCAGCAGGCCGGTCGCAGTTCCGCGCACGGCGGCTTCAAGGGCTGCAAAGCTCCAGTGTTCCGCATCATGCTTGCCGATGATCGACAGCGCGGTCTTGTCGGGCAGGTGCCGGGCCCTGGCCAGCACATGGGCGGCCAGATTGAACGGTGACGGGCAGGGCGCGAAGCCTTCGGAGGAGGATATGGACAACATGCGCCATCGCTAGCCTGCGCATGGGACCGTTGCAAGCCGCAAGGGGGGCCGCTATAGCCAGCGTCATGGGTACCGACAACTTGAAGAACATGATCCAGATCGCCCGCGAAAGCGGCGAAGCGGAAACAGCACCTCCCGTCGATCTGGGGGCGCGTGTGCGCGAGCTGCGCAAGGCCCGCAACTGGACGCTGGAGCAGGCCGCCAATCAGGCGGGGCTGGCCCGTTCAACCCTCAGCAAGATCGAAAACGGTCAGATGTCGCCCACCTATGACGCGCTCAAGAAGCTTGCCGTCGGGCTGGAGATTTCGGTGCCGCAGCTTTTCACGCCGCCCTCCGCAGGGCAGATCAACGGGCGCATGGCGATCACCAAATCGGGCGAAGGCGCGGCCAAGGCCACCACGACCTATGAACATGAATTGCTGGCGGACAGTTTGCGCAAAAAGCAGATGCTGCCGTACCGCGCCCGCATCCGTGCCCGCCGGATGGAGGAATTCGACGGCTGGGTGCGCCACGATGGCGAAGAATTCCTGTACGTGCTGACCGGCGTGATCAAGCTTTACACCGAATTCTACGAACCGATCGAAATGCGCCGCGGCGACAGCGCCTATTACGATGCCACGATGGGCCATAACGTCGTGTCCGTCAGCGACGAAGACGCGACCATTCTCTGGGTGACGTCCCTGATCTGACCTGATCTGAGGTCCGCGCCGCAGCTTCATTTCGCCGGATAAACTCTCCCCGAAGGGCCGCTCTCCACCGGCAGGCGGGTTCCGGCAAGGCTCAGCCTTCGGGCGCGATCCACCACACCTCGGGCATATAGTTCGGACCGTCTCCGTAAAGCGGCACATTGGCGGGATATTTCATCTCTTTTATATGTGCGATGCGGTCTTGCGTGAACTGCCAGAACGGGATCACATAGCGCCCCGCCGTCAGCACACGGTCAAGCGCGCGGGTCGCGGCGATGAAATCTTCGGTGGTTCTGGCCGCAACCATGGTATCAATCAATGCGTCGATCGCAGGCGACTTGACCCCCATCAGATTGCGGCTGCCGGGCCGGCTTGCGGCCTCCGACCCCCAGTAATAGCGCTGTTCGTTGCCGGGGCTCAGGGACAGCGCACGCCGGAAGATCGCCATGTCGAAGTCGAACGTATTATTGCGGGCGACGAATTGTGCGTCATCCACCGCGTCGACGGTCGCTGTGATGCCAAGCCGTTTGAGCGCCTCGATATACAGCGCGGCGATGGCCATGTTCTCGGTGCTGCCTTTCGACAGCAGAATGCTGAACTGCAAGGGCGCGCCCTCAGCGTCTCGCATCACACCGTCACTGGCGGTAAATCCTGCATCCTCAAGGGCTTGCATTGCCTTGCGAATGCCTGTTCGATTGCGTGCCGACCCGTCTGACGCAGGCAGGGCATACCCCTCAAGCGTGCCGGGCGGCAGGTCATCCGCAAACGGGGCCAGCAGCTCTGCGACACGGTCCTGCGCCTCACCTTGGGTCATCGCCAGGGGAGAGTTCGAGAAATAGGAGGTGATGCGCGGCTGCGTGCCTCCGGTCAGCGTGTCGTTGATATATTCAAAGTTGAACGCGGCAATCAGCGCTTCGCGCACGCGAATGTCATCAAAAGGCGCGCGGCGGGCGTTCATCACAAAGCCCGTCATGCCCGATGGCTTTTGATGCTCGAAGGTGGATTTGACCACATCGCCGCGCTGCACACCGGGAAAATCATATTGCGTGGTCCATGTTTCGGCGTTGAATTCACGGATGGCGCTGATCTCACCGGCCTTGAACGCTTCAAACAGGACATTGGCGTCGCCGTAAAAATCCAGCTTGATCTGGTCGATGTTATGCGTGCCCCGGCGGAACGGCACGTCCTTGCCCCAATAGTCGGGATTGCGCGTCAGCGTGACCTGCCGGCCCGCCTGATAATCTGTCACCGTGTAGGGCCCGCTGCCCATCGGGATCTCGGCAAGCGGTGCATTGGCGAAGTCACGATCCTCCCACTGCGCTTTGCTCAGAATCGGGCGCATGCCTGCCAGAAGCGCCAGTTCGCGGTTCTGTGTGTTGAAGGTCATGCGCAGACTGCGCGGGCCGGTCTGCTCGATCAGGTCAATCTGCGCATAAAGCCCGTGGTAGCGCGGATGCCCTTCGGTTCCGAGCAGTTCGTAGCTGAAGATCACGTCTTCGACCGTGACGGGGGTACCATCGGCGAATCGGGCCTCGGGGCGCAGGGTGAATGCGACCCAGGAACGGTCCTCCGGCACCTCTATCGATTCGGCCAGAAGCCCGTAAAGCGCGAAGGGTTCATCCCAAGAACGCCCCATCAAACTTTCGTGAGTGAAGTGGGGCAGCTGCCAGGGCGAGGTGCCTTTGCGCACGAAAGGGTTCAGGCTGTCAAAGCCGCCGGTATTGCCCAACACGATCGCGCCACCCTTGGGGGCATCCGGGTCGGCATAGGGCAAAGACACAAAATCCTGTGGTAGCGCGGGGTCGCCATACATAGATATCCCGTGCATAGGCTCGGCGGCTGCTCCAGCAGCCCACAGAATCAGTGAAGAAACCGCCGCAACTGCCCGACAGGTTTGAAAAAAATATGAGGTCATTTTAAAAGCAATTCCGCTCTGCCCTTGTTTTGTTAGCCGAACTCTTAACGGGGCTGGCTGGCCTTATCAAACTTTAAGCTTGGATTACCCGCCCGAATTGGCTATACAGAACTCACTGCTCGATAGGTTTCTTGCCTGTATGAAACCTGCCTCAATAACTTAACGTCCGCTTCGTGCGGACGTTTTTTTTGGTCGGGCGGTCCTGTTGGTCCGCGTTCGTTTTCGGTTGTTCTTTGCGCCCGCGACGCATCATGATGCAGTCGCAGAAACCGCAGGAGAAGACCATGGCCTACACAATCAACCTTTCGGGAAAAACCGCCGTCATCACCGGATCAAATTCCGGCATCGGCCTTGGCGTTGCCTGGGCTTTGGCGCGGGCGGGCGCGGATGTCGTGCTCAATTCCTTTACCGACCGCGACGAAGACCACGCGCTTGCCGCAGACATCGCCAGCGAAACCGGCGTTACGGCCCGCTATATCATGGCAGACATGTCCAAGGGAGAAGAGTGCCGACGGCTGATCCGTGACGCGGGCACATGCGATATTCTGGTGAACAATGCGGGCATCCAGCACGTTGCACCGATCCCGGATTTTCCTGTCGATAAATGGGATGCGATCATTGCGATCAACCTCAGCTCGGCGTTTCACACCACCGCTGTGGCCCTGCCGATGATGCGCGCCGCCGGATGGGGCAGAGTGATCAACATCGCCTCCGCGCACGGATTGACCGCGTCCCCTTTCAAGGCGGCTTATGTCGCGGCAAAACACGGCATCGTGGGGCTGACCAAGACGACAGCCCTGGAAACCGCGACCGATCCGATCACCTGCAACGCAATTTGCCCCGGCTATGTGCTGACCGACATCGTGGAAAAGCAGATCCCCGATACGATGAAGGAATACAGCATGACCCGAGAAGAAGTGATCCGCGACGTGATGCTGAAACGCCAACCCAGCAAGGACTTTGCCACCGTTGAACAACTGGGCGGCAGTGCTACGT
>JAGXHB010000206.1 GCA_024636425.1 Roseobacter sp. | reverse complement strand
TCCGTGACGGCTTTGATCCTGCGGGGCGAGATGGACGAGGTCTTCGACTCCGCGCTGCAGGAGACCGCGCAGCGCCTGTTGCCGCTTGCGGTCGTGGATATCGTCGGGCGCGAAGAGGATGGAGTCACGCAGCGGCTTGGCGCCATCCGCGCGCATGACGAGCTCTTCACCTACATCGTGCGTGACGCCGGCGGTCGCATCCTGCTTCAATCGCACGCGGCCGACGTGGCGGTTTTTCCTGCCTACGACGGCCCGGGCTTCCGCCAGACCGCAACCCACCGCCTTTACAACGAAGACGCGCTGCAGGGGACGGTCAGGATCACGGTCGCCGAACCCTTGGAGCACCGCGCCTCCGTCGCCCGCGAGATTCAGATGGGTCTGGGGCTACCCCTGCTGATCGTGGTGCCCCTGGCGCTGCTGTCCATCGTTTTCGCCGTCAAGACGAGCCTCGCACCCCTTCGACGCTTTGGCGAACGGTTGGATGCGCGCAATGCCCGAGACCTGTCACCCGTTCCGCGCAGTGACATTCCGTCCGAAATCGCGCCTGTCGCAGCCACCCTCAACAGGCTGCTCGACCGACTGAAGGCCGCCTTTGATGCCGAACGAAGCTTTGCCGCGAACGCCGCGCATGAGCTTCGCACGCCCTTGGCCGGCGCCATCGCCCAAGTCCAGCGCCTGCAGTCGGAAACTGGCGACACGGCCGCCAGGGCGCGGGCGATCGAAATAGAAGCGACTCTCAAGCGACTGACCCGGCTGTCCGAACGCCTGATGCAACTCGCGCGGGCCGAAGGTGGACAGCTTCGCCTGGATACATGCTCCGATCTCAGGGCCGTTGCACGGCTGGTTGTCGACGATGTCGCCCGAACTGGATCGCCTGGCCGCATCGCGTTGACGCTGCCGGAGGCACCGGTGATGTCGGACCTCGATCCCGATGCCTTCGGGATCCTGTGTCGAAACCTCGTGGAGAACGCTCTGAGACATGGCTCGGACGCCGCCCCGGTCGACGTGACCTTGACGCGGGATGGCCAGTTGATCGTCGCGAACGAGGGGCCCGTCCTGCCACCTGAAACTCTGGACCGTCTCACAGCGCGCTTCGAGCGCGCGGGCGCAAGTGCAGATGGCAGCGGGCTGGGTCTCGCGATCGTCGCCGCCATCGCGGATCGCATCGAAAGCCCGCTGGTTCTGAGATCCCCGCGTCCCGGCGCTGCTTCGGGGTTTCAGGCGTCCATCAAACTGCCGGTAGGCAATACCAGTGCTTCGTCGCGGTCAGGCCTGTCCACACGCTGAACATCTGCGAACAGGCGAGGCACCTACCGATTTCGACTTTGAAGCTTATTATGAGCAGCTGCGCGCTTGGTCTCGCAACACAGCATAGTCGCTCAGCATCTCGCCAATGACCGAACCACGCGGCAGCGAAGCCAGTTCCTCGGCAGCCCTTGCCGGAAACTCCCGGTATTTAGCATGCGTTGGGCAGGCCATCGCGGAAAAGAATGTAAGATCCACAGATCCGCGCATCGCCCCTGTTCGTGCCACGGCCGGCGCACCGCTGAACCATGCCGTCGCACTCCAGAGAGCCGCACCCGGAGGGCGGCGTTCCTGCGACCCCGTCGCGGCCGTCGCCTGGACAGAAGGCATTGAGCAACCCGTCGGCTGGAAAGTCTGCAGTCCTGCTACTCGCCGGTCTGGATAGTGTGCCTGTAGCGAATGGCCGGTCTCGTGAGGCTGCAGTGCGGCATCGAACTGTCGGTGAGTGGCGGCTTTGGGCCGTCCGTGAAGACGGCCCATGCCTTTAGATTTCGATAGCTTCGGCGATAGCCAGCGCATCTTCAAGCTCAACGCCAAGGTATCTGACAGTGCTGTCCATCTTGGTATGGCCCAACAACAGCTGGACTGCCCGAAGGTTGCCCGTTTTCTTATAGATTTGGGTCACCTTCGTTCGCCTCATCGAGTGCGTGCCATAGGCGCTGGCCTCCAGGCCAATGGATGTCACCCACTCACGGACAATACGCGCGTACTGGCGGGTCGAGATGTGAAGCCGTTCGTGAAAACGCCCGGGCCAGAGGTATTCGGATCCGACCATGAGCGGCTCCCGCATCCACCTTGCGAGCGATGCCCGCGTGCTTTCTGAGATTTCGAAGCGGACGGGTTTCTGCGTCTTGCTCTGCAGAACCGACGCGCGTTCCTTGATTTGGCCTGACGCCATGACATCGACCACCTTCATCTTCACCAGATCGCAGCCGCGCAGCTTGCTGTCGATGGCAAGATTGAAGAGGGCCAGATCACGATGGTTCTCGGCCAGCTCCAGCCGCACTCTGATCGCCCAGACGTGTTTGGGCTTGAGCGGCCTCTTCTGGCCAACGATCCGGCCTTTGTTCCAGGCTGGACGCAGTGCGCGAATGGCGGGTAAGTTTGGCGTTTGCATGATGGATCCTCCGATCCACCACGCCCTCCCTCATCGACAACCCGACGTTGACAAGACATCATATCACATGATGCTGCGTTGCATCCGAGGTCGGCTACGACCAGACTCTCCGATGCTGCGCAGTGAACGAAAGGCCGCTTCGGTGATGAAAGCGAAATAGCTTCAGAGCTCTCGGCCCAAAGCGGCCATCCGGCAACCATCCGGGATGTGGCTCGTCTCAGGATTGTTACCCGATTTCGGTAAAACCCCAGTCAAATGAATTCCATTCGCATGGGATCAGCAAGCTGCGGTCACAATGATCTCGACTTTGAGTTCCGCGCGGGCCAGCTTTGCTTCGCCGCAGGCACGCGCCGGCGCGTGGCCTTCAGGCACCCAAGCATCCCAGACCGCGTTCATCTCGGCAAAATCTGCCATATCGGCGAGCCAGATAACCGCCTGCAACATCTGTTCGCGCGATGATCCGGCCTTTGTCAGCAAGGCCTCTACGCTGGACAGGCAATCGCGGGTCTGGTCGGCCGCTGTCGCGCCCTCTCCGACTTGTCCGCAAAGATATGCCACGCCGTTATGCTTGACGATCTTGCTCATGCGTTGACCGGTTTCGATACGTTCGATCATGTCTTTCTCCTATTCCGCCGCCTCAGGCGCGGTGTCGTCCATGGCCGCCAGTTCGCCCAGGGTCACAGGTTTCAGTGGCGGGCGGATGCGGTAATACCCTGTCTCATCGGGTGTCTGGTTGTTCGCTGCGGCCAAAAGGGCCGTCACGGTTGTTCCGCAATAGCGGCCCTGACATGGCCCCATACCGGCACGCCCGAAGGCCTTGGCCTGATTAGGGCCAATACAGCCGAGTTTGGCATAGGCGCGGATGTCACCGGCCGTGACTTCCTCGCAACGGCAGACCACCGTGCTGTCGGTAGGTGCAAGAGCTTCGGCGCAAGGCGGATAAGACGCGTCAAGAAACGGGCGCGCGGCCAGCTCGCGAAACCGCGCAGACCGCAGCGGGGCAGCTTGCCTGTCCCGTTCGGACCGCGTGAGGCTGCCCAAATCCTCGGCCACCTTGAGCGCCGAGAGCCGGCCTGAAAATTCTGCTGCTTTTGCGCCACCAATGCCCCCGCCATCCCCCGCAATAAAGACTCCGGCGACAGAACCCTGCCCCCAGTCATCAAGGTCGGGAACAAAACAGTCCTGTTGGGCGCTCCATGAATGCGTGACGCCAAGGGACCGTGCGGCTTGCGTATTGGGCACCACGCCGTGATGCAACATCACCGTATCGCAGCCAATGGTATGGGTGCGGCCTCGAGTTGTGAACGTTACAGCGTCTGCCCGTTCCTGCCCGGTGATCGTGATATCGGTCGCCCCGGTGAAGCGCGGCACGCGGGCGCGGATGATCGCGGCCAGCAACCCCAGCCCCTTTAGCAAATAGGGCCAACCGCGTAACGCGCCGCCAATGTGCGGTGCGGCGCGGATCATGTTGCGGGGCGTCTGGGTTTCGATCAGGGCAGTGGGCGACGTGCCCGCGCGCACCATCTGCGCCGCAATCAGGTACAAAAGCGGGCCGCAACCAACCAGCACAGCATTGCGCGCAAGCACCCCCGATTGCTTCAGCAGGATTTGCCCCGCACCTGCTGTCATCACGCCCGGAAGGGTCCAGCCCGGCAACGGCATGGGCCGTTCCAATGCGCCTGTCGCCAGAAGTAACTGCTTTGCCGCGATCTGTGCGCCGCGACCGTCGCGCGTATAGGAGACGTCAAAGCCATCTTCTATGGCCCAGACGACCGCACCGGAGATATGTTCAATCGCATCATGCCGCAGCCCCGCCGTCAGAATTGCACCATCTGTGTAATCCTTGCCCAGAATTCCTCCGCGCAGCGGCGCAACTCGGTCCACGTCGCGGTAGATTTGCCCACCGGCGCGGTGTTGTTCATCCAGAACGGTCACGCTTAGGCCAAGTTCGGCCGCCTGCGCCGCCGCCGCCATGCCAGCCGGACCAGCCCCGATCACCACAAGATCACGCTGTTTCATCTTTGGCCTCCGTCTGGTGCGGCTTGGTGATTTGCAGCCCTTCCGACACCTCGATCATGCAGGCCTGCCGCACGGTGCCATCAATTTCGACAAGGCAGTCGAAACAGGCACCCATCATGCAAAACGGCCCGCGGGGCGCACCTGATACAGGGGTATTGCGAAAGACATCGACACCGGCAGCCAGCAATGCGGCGGCAAGGTTTGCGCCTTGCGGAAGGCGAAGACCTTCACCACAAAACATCACCTCGACGCGCGGGGTCTCTTCCAGTTCAAGAAACGGGGAAACGGTTTTCACTGAACACCTCCAGATCAGGGGCGTCAGTCGTCCCTTCGAGCCAATCAGGCAGCAACCGCGCGTGGGCGGCTGCAAGCGTGATGCCACTGTGGCAGGTGACAAGGTAAGCGCCGGGCATCTGCGTGCTTTGCTGATAAATCGGCAGCCCGTCAGGCGAGAGCACACGCAAAGCCCCCCAGCTGCGGACAAGCTGCGCACGGGCGAGCGCGGGATATGCAGCGATCGCTTCGGCGGCGAGCCCCGAAATCCCTGTTTGTGTTACGCCATCATCAAGGCCCACCTCTTCGTTGGTGGCACCGATCTGGATGCCGCCTTCGTCCACCTGCCGCGCAATCAGCGAGGGGCGGTTGATCAGCTTGGGTAGCTTTTCCGTGATCAAAACCTGACCGCGCTGCGCGCGAACGGGTGCTTTGAAGCCCAACTTCGGGCCAAGCTGTGCGGCACCGAGCCCCGCAGAAAGGACCACCTTTCCGGCGCTGACAATCGTGCCATCGGCACAAGTGATCCGAAAACCGTCGGCTTTTGTCACATCCGTCACGGTCTTGCCGGTCAGAACTTGGCCACCCATCCGGCGCACGTCAGCGGCCAGCGCCACCAACAGCTTTAGCGGGTTCGCGTGACCGTCCTGATGGTGCAGGATCGCCCCCAAGACCTTGGATCCGATATGGGGTTCTTCTTTACGCAATGCGTTGTGGCCCAACACTTCGAATGGGTAATCACCATCAAGCTCGGCCTTCAACGCCTCATATTTCTCGACCGTCGCTTGTAGCGTTTCTTCTGAAAAGTGGAAATCATATCCGCCATTCTGTTCCAGCGGCACGGTCTGCCCGCTGTTGTCGCCCAGCTCCGCGGCAAAGTCCGCCCATATGGCGGCGGACTGTTGCGACCAGCGGGCATAGCGCGGCTGGTTCATGCCTTTTGACTGCACCCAGACCAGCCCGAAATTGCCACGGCTGGCGCGGAATGATCCGTCATCCCCATCCAGAACGGTCACCGTCAGACCGCGCTTGAGCAAACCCCAGGCGGTCGAGAGGCCGACAACTCCGCCCCCTATGATGGCATAATCGGTTTCCATTGGTCCGTCCGGTTACTGAAGAAGATGGACAGGGCGAACATATCGCCCTGTCCGGTAGTGATCAGTTGGTTGCGGCTGCAACTTGGTCAAGGATGCCCTGACCCCATTCAACACCAACGTCTTCAAGAACCTGTGGCCACACATCGGCACGGACCTTGGCAGCCATGGCGGCAAGCTCCTCATCGTTCAGGGACACGACGGTTGCGCCCAAATCGTCGACAAGACGCTGCTCGTTGCGGGTCTGGTCGGCCTCGGCCACTTCCCAACGGGTCGCCTCGAATGCGGCGGCCTGCTCTTTCAAGGCGGCCTGATCTTCGTCCGACAACCCTGCGAGGCTTTCGTTGGAAATGATCATGTACCAGACCTCGAAGTGTGTGTTGGCGGGGATATAGGTCCGCGTCACATCACGGAACGAGGCATAGTAGCCTTCTGCGCCGGACCCGATCACGCCATCAACGACACCTGTCTGCACAGCCGTAAAGGCCTCGGAGAAGGGGATCGGTGAGGGGATATAGCCAAGCGCTTCGCCGGTCAGCTGGAAGCTTTTGATGCCCGGAACGCGGACCTTGATGCCGCTGGGATCAACTGATCCGGCAGTCGGGTGACCCACGTTTAGCGCGATGCCCCCGAAATAGACCGGATAGGCCGCCAGCATGGTGATGTCCTGTTCGCCGTAAAGGTCCGCCATGACGCCGCGCACGACACCGGCAGGGCCATAGACCGCGCGGGCCTGATCCCAGTTGCCGGCAAGATACGGGAAGGAGCTGATCTGCATGCGGCGGTCAACAGCCGTCGCGGCAGGTTGCGTGGCCATATCGATCGCGCCGACGCTGATGCGTTCTTGGACAGTGGTGTAATCACCCAGCGCGGACGCCGGAAAAATATTTACATTGACGTCCCCGCCCGTCGCTTCGGCCACAGCTGCCGAAAAGGCGCGCAGTTCGACGTCGATGGTGGCGTCCTGCGGGCGCACATGGCTCATCTTCAGGTCTTGCGCTTGGGCATAGCTGCCAAGCGCCACCAGGGCGGCGGTCGCTGTTGTCAGGAATGCATGTTTCATTTGGGTTTCCTCCTTTTTGTTGGATTGCAGTTGGTCAGAGTGGTTAGGGTGCCACGTCGTATCCGAAGAAACGTGGCAAGAAGAGAGACAGGTCCGGCCAGAGCGATGTCAGGAAGACAACGGGCACATAGCCGAACAGGATCAGTTTCATTGCGGGTGGAATGACCTTGGTCACCTTCACGTTGCCGATCCGCGCACCCAGATACAGGATCGAAGCATAGGGCGGCGTCACACCGCCCATCGCGGTATTCACGCCCATGATCGCGGCGAACTGGACGGGGCTGACCCCGATGGCGTTCATCAGCGGCAACAACAGCGGCGCAATCAGGATGATGGCCGTTACGTCATTGACGACCATGCCCACGAGGAACAGCAGGATGTTGATCATGATCAGCAACAGCACCTTGTTTTCGGTGATCGAGAATATCCCCTCCACCAGCTGTTGCGGGATGCTTTCGTAGACGAACATCTGGCTCAGGATCATGGAAAAGAGGATCATCATCATGATCGCGCCCACGGCGGTCGCAGCTTCACGGCCTGCCGACAGGAAATTTTCCAATCGCAGCCCCTTATAGATCAAAAAGCCCACGGGCACCGCGTAGATGACAGCAACAGCCGCCGCCTCGGTCGGGGTCATGACACCGCCGTAGATGCCGCCCAAGATAATCACGGGCATCAGCAACGCGGGGAAAGCATGAAACCCACGCCGCGCAACCTCGCCCGACAGTTCGGAAAACGTGGGCTTATCGTCGAGGATCAGGTCGAATTTGCGCGACATCACAAGGTTGATGACTGAAAACGCAACCATGATCAGAAGTCCGGGCCCAAGGGTCGCCAGAAAGCAGGCGAGGATCGACGTATCCGTTACCCAGCCATAGACGATCATCGTCACCGAAGGCGGGATCAACAGGCCGAGAATCGATGAATTGGCGATCAGTGCCGTGGCATACTCACGCGGATAGCCGCGTTTTTCCATCTCGGGGATCAACAACGGGCCAATGGCAGCGATGCCTGTCAGGCCAGATCCTGAAATCGCCCCGATCACTGCGCAAGACACCGCAGCGACCACACCCAGACCGCCGCGTATATGCCCGATAAAAGCATTGACGAACCGCAAGAGAGACGCCGCAATTCCACTTTCCGACATGATCGTTCCGGCCAGCACGAAAAGCGGAATAGCCAGCAACACAGGGTTTCCAAGCTGCTGGAACCCCCAAAGCATCATGCCCTTCATGGTCACGTCGCCGATGAAATACATCACCATCAGCGCGGCACCGAAACAATAGGGCAGCGGCACACCAAGCGTCAGGGTGATTACCAGAATGGCGATGGCAAGAAGTGCAATCTCGATCATAGCTGCTCTCCCGTGCGCAGGCTGCGGATATGGCACCACAGATGCCAAGCGGTGTAGACCATCATCAGCCCAAGCCCGATCAAGAGCGCGATGTCAGAATAGAACGTCGGGATGTAGAGGGTCGGGCTTTCGCGCCAGACCCGCCAAGCATAACGGGTGTAATCCCACGCCCATGATAGCAGCCAAAGGCCAACGATCAGGCTAATGACCTCTCCGACGATGGCCAGAATGGTATGGCCCCGCTCGGTCCTGACGAAAATTTCCAAAACATTGGCCCGAATATGGGTGTTCTCTCGCGATGCGTTGACCGACCCAAGGACATAAAGCCAGAGCGTCGGGTACAGCATCGTCTCTTCCAGCCCCATAACGGGCACCTGAAGGACATAGCGGGTAATGACCTGCACAAACTGACCCAAGGCCACGATGCAGATCAGTGAAGTGAGCAGGTATTTGGAAAAGGTATCCATCGGTCCTCCAATCCCACGACGACCGCATGGGGAATGCAAGGCAATCTCACTGGACAAATGCCATTAAATCAATTTAAAAATTTCTCTAATTTCATTAATTGAGTTTATACCTATGGATCTTTCCCTCAGACAGCTGTCGACGTTTCGCGAAGTCATGCGTTCAGGCTCTATCAGTCAGGCTGCGCACACCGTCGGCCGGACCCAACCTGCGGTCTCGACCATGGTGCGAACGCTCGAAGATCAACTTGGTTTTGCCCTGTTCGTGCGGACGCACGGAAAGCTGGTGCCGACCCCAGAGGCGTATTTCTTCCTCGAAGAATGCGAGGATATCCTTGGGCGGGTTGAACGCACTGAACGCACACTTGAGCGCATAAGCTCACTTCAGTCCGGCAAGCTACAGATTGCGTGTCATCCCGCCGCATCCAGCGTGTTTCTGCCCCGGCTTCTCACGCGCTTCCTCAAAGGCAGGGATGATCTTGATGTATCTTTGATCATGCGATCTTCGGACGTGATTGAGGATTTGATCGGTTCTCAGCAATTCGATGTGGGATTCTCCGAAACGCCCGAACCGCGCACATCCATCCAGAAATCTGACTATGATCTCGAATGTGTTTGTATTCTGCCCCTTGATGACCCACTTGCGGCGGCGGATTTCATTACGCCCGATGATCTGGATGGTCGTCCCATGGCGACCCTGTTCGGGGACCACACGACCGCTGTGCAAACCGAAGCGGCATTTGCCGCAGCGGGCCGCAGGTTCAACAAACGGCTGGAGCTGCGTACCTTTATGCCGGGCCTGCAATTCGTCGCGGCGGGCACCTGCGTCATGGTTTGCGACATGATCACCGCTTATAGCCATCTGCTTCAAGCACCAGAGGGTGCACGGCTTGCAATCAGGCGTTTCTTGCCCCGTATTTCCAACAGCGTCTCGATACTCACGCCGGGATATGCCACGCGATCCATGGTCAGCGACGCATTTATCACTGATTTGCGCGAAGCAGTGGATCGCATGCAAAGCAGAATTGAAGACGCCCTGTCGACGTAGCCCTTTTATGCCCCGGCTGGGCGATCTTGATCGCCCGCAGTATGCTAACCCGAAAAGGCATATTCCTTGCCGTTTCTTGTTCCAAAGCCGACTTGACGACCAGTCAAACATCTTGGCTCATCAATACGGAAGGTTGGGCCGCGGCAACCGGATTTTGCTCGAATAGCGCTGGTCAGGGGTGGGGAGCCTTTTATGATTTCGACCAATTTTTAAGTCGGTTTCGCCTTGAAACAATGCAAAGTTCGTTTGTCATATATATGATGTGTTCCACAGCCGTCGCCGTTGACGATCACCGTTAGCTTTCCCCTCATGCAGCTTTTCGCTACGGTTGCTCTCAGGTGCGGTTTCAACGGGTCGCTGCAACACAGGCTTCAAATTTCTCTGCTGGGGTTTGGTATTGCAAGGTCTTTCTGGGCCGTTCATTGAGCTGGCGTGCGACCGCGCTGAGTTTGGCTTGGCTGAAGCCCGATATATCAAGGCCTTTCGGGAAGTACTGGCGTAGAAGCCGATTGGTGTTTTCATTACTTCCGCGTTGCCACGGGGATTGGGGATCGCAAAAGTACACGTCGATTTTGGTCGCCATGGTGAACTTGCG
>JAGXHB010000205.1 GCA_024636425.1 Roseobacter sp. | reverse complement strand
CAGTTTATTGATGAGGTTGACGCCTACATCCGCTGGTATAACGAAACACGCATCAAGATGTCCCTTGGTGGCAGAAGCCCAATCGAATATCGTAAAAGCCTCGGCCTTATGCCGTGAAAACAGTCCAAGTTTTTGTCCGCATCCCCGCATTTGAAAGCAGGTATTTTTTGGTTGTCTCGACCAAACTTTCAAATTTTCAAGGCGCCCCCTCACCATGATGCAGTCTACCTCCGTCGCACCCGCTTTGTCATCCCCTCATGAATAATTCGGGTTAAGGGCTACGCGACAGCGCCTCTGGCATTACGCGAAGCAAGGGGAATGCGCGCCATTGGCCCACCGGCTGAACGCTTGGAGCATTGCGCGCCGTGCTGCTCTCGCGCTCAGGCCGACACCAGACAGACTTCCGTTCCCGATCGCGCGCATAGATCGATACAGGGCGCAGGGGGGGCCTTGTCAGAAAAAAATGTATCGACATCTGTCAACGATGCAATTTTAGCTGGTGCCTTTCGGTCAAACTTCGATCTGTCGGCCACGAGAAACACCTTGTCACTTCGCATGATAATGGCCTGACTGACACCGACCTCTTGAACGTCAAAATCCAGAATGTCACCGCTTTCGTGCAGGGCAGAACAGCCGATGACGGCAAAATCGAAACGAAAGCGGTTGATAGTCTCTTTGGCCAGGTCCCCGATAAGGCCACCGTCCATCCGGCGAAGATTGCCGCCTGTGACGATGACTTCTGCTTTTGCGTTGGCAGACAGGATCACCGCAATGTTGATATTGTTGGTGACCACCAGTAGCCCCTCATGCCGGAGCAGTTCTGTTGCCACCGCTTCAGTCGTGGTGCCGATATTGAGAAACACCGAACAGTCATTCGGAATTTGGGCTGCACACTCGCGTGCGATATCCACCTTCGAGGCCTGGTTGATATGCCGACGTTCGCTGTAGCCGATATTGACGGTCGTTGAAGGAAGTATTGCGCCGCCATGAACGCGGTCGAGTTGGCCTGAATCAGCGAGTTCGGCTAGATCTCTGCGAATCGTTTGTGGGGTCACGCCAAAAAACTCTACCAGCCCTTCCACAGTGACCATGCCATCGCGACGCGCGATGTTGATGATTTCGGGTTTGCGCAGGGTCTGGGTCATCACGTTCCTTCAATTTCGTTTGTGCTCAAATTAGAGTGAGATACTGCGCATTCAATCATTTCTTGCATTCGACTTGGCGTCCTGCGCTGCTGAGTCGCTCAAATCTAAAGCGAAAACGTTAATCTTTCAGAAATAACTTCTGATACTTTTCAGTGCTTTGCGCAAAAACGGACGCAAACGAACATATTTTACTTCATATGATGTTCGTTTCTTGTACAGTTTTCATCAGCAGGTGGAGGACCTGCGAGGGAGGAATGCATGGAACCGGATTTCGATCTGCTCATCATTGGTGGCGGCATAAACGGCTGCGGCATTGCGCGAGACGCAAGCGGTCGTGGTCTGGCTGTGTGCCTTGCTGAGATGAGCGATATTGGGTCCGCCACGTCCGCCTCTTCAACCAAACTGTTCCACGGTGGTCTTCGGTATCTGGAATATTTCGAGTTTCGGCTCGTGCGTGAATCGCTGATCGAGCGGGAGACGCTGCTGAAGGCGATGCCACACATTGCCTGGCCGATGCGGTTTGTGTTGCCCTACCATTCCAGTATGCGGTTCGACCTGACGACGCCGACGTCTAAGATATTGAATATCGTCATGCCCTGGATGAAAGGACGGCGTCCCGCGTGGCTCATTCGGCTCGGCCTTTTCTTTTATGATAATCTTGGCGGGCGGGACATTCTGCCCGGCACCAAAAGCGTGGATCTTCGGACAGGACCTGAAGGAGTCCCGTTGGCTGGCAAATTCGAGAAGGCCTTCGAATATTCCGACTGTTGGGTCGAAGATTCGAGGCTGGTTGTCTTGAATGCCCGCGACGCTGAAGCCCGTGGTGCAACGATCCGTGTGCGCACCAAAGTATCCGGCGCGCGCGTAGAGGACGGCACCTGGCAGGTCGATCTGTATGACGACCTGAGTGGCGAGACATCAACGGTCACGGCGCGAATGGTGGTCAATGCCGCAGGGCCGTGGGTGGGTGATGTTCTGCGGGGAACGCTTAAGAGTAATCAGCAGGGCGATGTTCGCCTCGTGCGCGGCAGCCACATCGTCACGAAACGACTTTTCGATCACGACAAGTGCTATTTTTTCCAAGGGACCGATGGGCGCATCGCCTTCGCGATCCCTTACGAGACCGATTATACCCTGATCGGGACGACAGATGCCGATCACCCTGACGCATCTGTAAAACCGGAATGTACGGTCGAGGAACAGGCCTATCTGATCCAGTTTATCAACCAATACCTCGACAGGCCGATCAGCGACGATGATGTCGTCTGGACCTATTCCGGTGTGCGTCCTCTCTATGATGACGGTGCCAGCAGCGCCTCTGCGGCGACCCGCGATTACGTTCTGAAATTAGACCAAAGCCGTGGCGCTCCGGCACTTAATATTTTCGGGGGCAAGATCACCACTTATCGCCGCTTGGCCGAAAGCGCGCTGGACGAAATCGCACAAGTATTCGGAAAGCTGCCGCCAAAATGGACAGCTGGTGTGGCCATGCCGGGCGGCGATTTCCCGGTCGATGGCGTGCAGGACCTGATTGCGGCGCTGCGACGGGACTTTCCCTTCCTGACCTCACGCTGGGCGCAGCGGCTCGTTCGGGCCTACGGAACAGAGGCGTGGGACATCCTTGGTGATGCACAGTCGGTGAGCGATCTGGGAATTGATTTCGGCGCCGACCTGACCGAACATGAAGTCGAATGGCTCATGAAATACGAATATGCTTGTGCGGCCGATGACATTGTCTGGCGCCGCTCGAAATTAGGCCTGCGGCTGACAGAAACCCAGATCGCGACCTTGGACAAATGGATCAAGAGCCGCCTGCAAAAGACTTTGTCTGCGGCAGTGGAGTGAGGGGGAAACATGACACTAGAATTCAAAGGCGTATCAAAGGTCGTAGACGGACAGGTGCATATCAGCCCCACGGATCTGCGTCTTGAAAAAGGCACGATGAACGTTCTTCTGGGGCCGACATTGTCCGGCAAAACGTCGTTGATGCGGCTGATGGCCGGCCTTGATGTCCCCAACGAAGGCAAGGTGTTTTGGGAAGGCCGCGACGTGACCGGGATGCGCGTTCAAGACCGTAAGGTCGCGATGGTTTATCAACAGTTTATCAACTACCCGTCGATGACGGTGTACAATAACATTGCATCGCCGCTGCGGTTGATGGGCAAGACTGCGGCTGAAATTGACGCCGCAGTTCAAAAGGCGGCGGACTTAATGCAGCTTACGCCGATGCTGCAGCGTAAACCGCTTGAGCTCTCGGGCGGACAGCAACAACGATGTGCCCTTGCGCGCGCACTGGTCAAAGATGCGGGGCTTGTGTTGCTGGACGAACCATTGGCGAATTTGGACTATAAGTTACGCGAAGAGTTGCGCGTGGAAATCCCCAAGATATTTGAAGAAGCGGGCTCGATCTTTGTTTATGCCACGACAGAGCCTGAAGAGGCGTTGTTGCTCGGCGGAAACACCGCAGCGATGTGGGAAGGCCGCGTGACCCAGTTCGATCAGACGCCCACGGTCTACCGACAGCCAATCGATGCCACCACTGCCCGCGTGTTCAGCGACCCGCCGATGAATTTTCTGAAGGTTAGCAAGGCAAGTGGGAACATCGTGTTCGGGGATGGCCAAAGCGTTGCGGCGGCAGGCCCGCTGGCCAATCTGGCGGATGGCCGCTACCTCGCAGGGTTCCGGCCCAACCATCTTGAGATAATCTCACACAGCGATGGCGCCATGCCATTTGATACACAGCTGATTGTTACCGAGCTTACCGGGTCCGAGACATTTATTCATCTCGATCACCATGGTGAAAAATGGGTGGGTCTGATCCACGGCATACATGATCTGGACCTTGGCTCTGCGTTGCGGGTCTATCTGGATCCGCGCCACATCTACATCTTCAGTGAAGCCGGCGATCTTGTCGCGCCTGCGTCATACGCGTTGGCGGCATAAGGAGCACACCGATGGCAAAGATCACACTCGATAATCTGGCGCATTCCTACTACCCGAACGCGACAAAAGAAGACGATTTCGCGCTGAAGGAGTTGAACCACGTCTGGGCGGATGGCGAGGCTTACGCACTGTTGGGCTCGTCAGGCTGTGGTAAATCCACATTGCTGAACATCATTTCCGGCTTGCTAAACCCCAGTCAGGGGCGGATCCTGTTCGACGACGTCGATGTAACGCAGGCAAGCACCGCAGACCGCAACATCGCACAGGTCTTCCAGTTCCCGGTGGTCTACGACACCATGACCGTTCGCGATAACCTCGCTTTCCCGCTAAAAAACCGTGGTGCCAGCGCCCAATATATCGCGGACCGCGTTCAGCAGATCGGAGCCATGATCGGCATGGAGGCCGAGCTGGATAAGCGCGCGCGAGGGCTGACGGCAGATGCCAAACAAAAAATCAGTCTGGGACGCGGCATGGTCCGCGAGGACGTGAACGCCCTGCTGTTCGACGAGCCGCTGACCGTGATCGACCCGCATATGAAGTGGGAATTGCGCACGCAGTTGAAATCACTGCACCATGAATTCGGTCATACGATGATTTATGTCACCCACGACCAGACAGAGGCGCTGACTTTCGCGGACAAGGTTGTCGTAATGTATGACGGTCGCGTCGTGCAGATAGGCACGCCGGAACAGCTGTTCGACAAGCCGGAACATACGTTCGTCGGCTATTTCATCGGCTCGCCGGGCATGAATGTCATCCCCGCACAGGTCAGCGGCAACGCCGCCATTGTGCAAGGCATGACCGTCGAGCTGGGCCAGTCGTTTGGTGCTCTCGACGGGAAAGTTGAAATTGGCATCCGGCCGGAATTCGTGACCCTGACCGAAGGCAAAGGCCTGCCTGTCAAAGTGCGCCGCGTTGAAGACGTTGGCCGTCACAAGATCATTCGCGCCGAACTGTTCGGCGAGGAAATCAATATCGTCGCGGGCGAAGATCAAACGATCGGTGCGGATATGAATTGCGTCACGTTCGATCCTGACCGGGTCAATGTCTACGTCAACGACTGGCTGAAAGAAGGGGAGGTTGCAGGATGAATAAGACGGTGAATCAAAAGGCATGGTTTCTGGTTCTTCCGGTTCTCGTGCTTGTCGCCTTCTCGGCGGTCATTCCGATCATGACGGTTGTGAACTATTCGGTTCAGGACACATTCGGGAACAACCAGTTCTTCTGGGCCGGATTGGAATGGTTCGAAACAATGCTGCATTCCGAACGGATGTGGGATGCGCTTGGCCGCCAGCTTATGTTCTCGGCCATCATCCTTGCCATCCAGATCCCGCTAGGTGTTTTCGTTGCCCTGAACATGCCCAAGAGCGGATTTTGGTCGAGCTTTTGTTTGGTGATGATGTCGCTACCCTTGCTGATTCCGTGGAACGTGGTCGGCACGATCTGGCAGATTTTCGGCCGTGTCGATATTGGCCTGCTTGGCTACACGCTTGATGCGATCGGAATTGAATACAACTATACTCAAAACGTCTTAGCCGCGTGGGTGACGATTATTGTGATGGACGTGTGGCACTGGACATCGCTTGTCGCGCTGCTGGCCTTTGCGGGACTCAAATCGATCCCTGACGCCTATTATCAAGCGGCAAAAATTGATCAGGCATCCCGCTGGGCCGTGTTCCGCTATATCGAGTTGCCCAAGATGATGGGTGTTCTGATGATCGCGATCCTGCTGCGGTTCATGGACAGCTTCATGATCTACACGGAACCTTTCGTTGTCACTGGCGGTGGCCCTGGCAATTCCACCACGCTGCTGTCCATCGACCTAGTCAAAATGGCATTGGGCCAGTTCGATCTGGGACCGGCGGCCGCGTTCTCGCTGATGTATTATCTCGTGATCCTGATGATCTCATGGGTGTTCTACACCGTGATGGTCAACATGGATAAGAAGGAGGAGGGCAAGTGATGGCCGACGTGACCGTATCCACCCCGACGAAAGCCGCGAAAAGCGTACCTGCCCGCAAACGCCGCTTGCCCGTCAAAGGCTCTGTCATCGTGATGACGCTGTATTTGATCTTCCTTCTGTTGCCGATCTACTGGCTCCTGAACATGAGCCTCAAGACGAACACGGAGATTCTGAGCGAATTCACCTTGTTTCCCCGCGATCTGACGTTTGCGAACTACGCGACCATTCTCACGGATCCTACATGGTACATGGGCTACATTAATTCGGTGATCTATGTGGTGTTGAACACGGTCATCAGCCTTTCGGTGGCGCTTCCTGCGGCCTACGCTTTCAGCCGCTACCGGTTCATGGGTGACAACCATTTGTTCTTTTGGCTGCTGACAAACCGTATGGCACCCCCTGCAGTGTTCGCCTTGCCGTTCTTCCAGCTCTATTCGTCTGTTGGTTTGTTCGACACGCACATTGCTGTGGCACTGGCGCACTGTCTGTTCAATGTCCCGCTTGCGGTCTGGATCCTCGAAGGGTTCATGCGCGGCGTGCCGAAGGAAATCGACGAGACTGCTTACATCGACGGCTATTCGTTTGGTCGGTTCTTTTTGAAGATCTTCATGCCGCTGATTTCATCGGGCATCGGGGTCGCAGCCTTCTTCTGCTTCATGTTCTCATGGGTAGAGCTGTTGCTGAGCCGGACGCTGACCAGCGTCGACGCCAAGCCGATCGCAGCGATCATGACCCGCACACAGGGTGCGTCCGGTGTGGATTGGGGCGTGCTTGCCGCCGCTGGCATGCTGACCGTGCTGCCCGGTGCCTTGGTCATCTACTTTGTTCGCAACTACATCGCCAAGGGCTTTGCCCTGGGCCGCGTGTAAGACATACGAAAGGACTGAAATATGAAATGGATGGCATGGACTTGGCCGACCGCCCTGTTCTTCATAATTATCGCCACGACGCTGATGGTGTTCTCCGTCCTGGCAATCAAATTTCCTGAAACACCCCGCAAAGGTGTTCTGGGAATAGAGACGACCCGAGGAGATCGTCTTTTCATCACACTCCTAGGCTCCGCCTTTATCAATCTGGCGTGGCTCGGGGTGATCAGTGCGAACCAACCGTACGCACTGATAGTGTGTCTTGTTTATGCCGCCGCGGTTTTCCGCTGGGTCTAAGCAAAGGAGGGTGGCAGCCCTTCCAGTTCACCACCACTGCGCTGCCAACATCGAAGCAATATTTCCACTAAGGGAGGAAATCATGACACTTTCTTTGAAATCAAGCACCGCAATTGCCGTGCTGTTGACGGCCATGGGCACGCCCGTGTTTGCCGATATGGAGGCGGCGACCGCATTCCTTGACGAAACGATTGAGCGTTCCGCGCTGACCCGCACGGAACAGGAATCGGAAATGCAATGGTTCATCGATGCGGCCGAGCCCTTCCGCGGCATGGAAATTAGCGTCGTGTCCGAGACCATTCCGGTGCACGAATACGAATCCACCGTGCTTGCGCCCGCGTTCGAGGCAATCACGGGCATTCGCGTCACGCATGACCTGATCGGCGAAGGCGATGTCGTCGAGCGGTTGCAGACCCAGATGCAGTCGAGCGAGAACATCTACGACGCCTATGTCAACGACAGCGATCTGATCGGCACCCACTGGCGCTATCAGCAGGCCCGCAGCCTGACGGAATGGATGGCGGGCGAAGGTGCGTCCGTGACCAGCCCGACATTAAACCTCGAGGATTTTATCGGCCTCGACTTCACCACCGGGCCGGACGGCCAGCTGTATCAATTGCCGTCTCAGCAATTCGCGAACCTCTACTGGTTTCGCTACGACTGGTTCAATGACGAAAAGAACATGGCCGATTTCGAGGCTGAATACGGCTATCCTCTCGGCGTTCCGGTGAACTGGTCCGCCTATGAGGATATCGCTGCTTTCTTCACGGGCCGCGACCTGTCGCACATGGGGATCGAGGAAGATATCTTCGGTCACATGGACTACGGCAAAAAGGATCCGAGCCTTGGCTGGCGCTTCACCGACGCCTGGATGTCGATGGCCGGCATGGGCGACGTAGGGGAGCCCAACGGCCTGCCGGTCGACGAATGGGGCGTCCGGGTCAACGAGAACTCACAGCCTGTTGGCTCTTGCGTGGCGCGTGGCGGGGCGACCAACTCTCCCGCTGCCGTCTATGCCATCGAGAAGTATGTCGAATGGCTGACCGACTATGCGCCGCCCGCAGCTGCCGGTATGACGTTCTCCGAATCCGGGCCTGTTCCGGCGCAGGGGAACATTGCACAGCAGATGTTCATGTATACGACCTTCGTGCCCTCACTGGTCGAGCCGGGTATCCCGGTGATGAACGACGACGGTACGCCGCGCTGGCGTCTGGCCCCCAGCCCGCACGGGGTCTACTGGGAAGACGGCATGAAGATCGGCTATCAGGACGTTGGATCCTGGACGATCCTTGAGTCCACCCCGGTGGATCGGGCCCAAGCGGCCTGGCTCTATGCCCAGTTCGTCACTTCGATGACGGTTGACGTGGAAAAATCCCACGCCGGTCTGACCTTCATTCGCGAAAGCTCGATCGACCATGACAGCTTCACCGAACGTGCGCCGCTCTTGGGTGGTCTGGTGGAGTTCTACCGCTCGCCGGCGCGGGTACAATGGTCGCCCACCGGCACCAACATCCCTGATTATCCGCGTTTGGCACAACTGTGGTGGCAGAATATCGGTGATGCATCCTCGGGCGCATTGAGCGCACAGGAAGCCCTGAACAACCTTTGCGAACAGCAAGAGGACGTTCTGGCGCGTCTTGAGCGTGCAGGCGTGCAGGGGGAGCTTGGTCCGGTTCTGAACGAGGAGCGCGACGAGGCTTACTGGCTGGAACAGCCCGGTTCGCCCAAGCCCGCCCTCGAGAACGAAGACGAGGAACCGATGACTGTCGGCTATGACGAGCTGATCCAGTCCTGGCAGCAGTAACACCTGTTCATCCTAGGTGCGGGGCGCTGATGCGTCCCGCACCCTTAAACTCTCTCCCAAAGATAACTCTGTAACAGGCAACTGGAGTGCGGCTTTGCCGCCCCCCTTTTTGCGGTCAAAATTTCGATGAGGTGATGGCATGAAATATGTTTTGGCAATCGACCAGGGCACAACGTCCACACGGGCTATCCTGTTCAACGAAGCCTTGACACCGGTGGCATCCGCCCAAGAAGAATTCCCGCAGATCTTTCCAAAATCAGGCTGGGTCGAACATGATCCGGCAGACCTTTGGGCAACCACAGCCGGTACATGCCGCGAAGTCGTTGAACGCGCTGGCATACGCGGATCCGACGTTATTTCCATTGGCATTACCAACCAGCGCGAAACCACGCTCGTCTGGCATAAAGACACGGGAAAGCCGGTTTATAATGCCATTGTCTGGCAAGACCGGCGCACCTCGGAATACTGCAAGTTTCTGCGTGATCAAGGACACGCAGAAATGTTCGCAGACCGGACCGGTCTCCTTATTGATCCCTATTTCTCGTCTACAAAACTAAAATGGATTCTGGATAATGTGGAGGGCGCGCGCAATATGGCCCGCCGCGGCGAATTGCTCTTCGGCACTGTCGATACTTACCTCATCTGGAAGCTGACGGGTGGCCGCGTTCACGCGACAGATGCGACTAATGCCGCACGCACGATGCTTTATGACATTCGCAAAGGCTGCTGGAGCAGAACCATTTGCGAGCTGTTCGACATTCCGTTCGAAATGCTGCCCGAGGTCAAAAACAGCGCGGATGATTTCGGTCTGTGCCGCGAAGATCTTTTCGGCGTTGCCATTCCGATTTGCGGGGTTGCCGGTGATCAGCAGGCCGCGACCATCGGGCAGGCCTGTTTCCGGCCCGGCATGATGAAATCCACCTATGGGACCGGCTGTTTTGCCTTGCTCAACACCGGTGATACGCCTGTGCGTTCGAAAAACCGGCTTCTGACGACGATTGCCTACCAACTCGACGGCAAGCCGACATACGCTTTGGAGGGGTCGATCTTTATCGCGGGCGCCGTCGTGCAATGGCTGCGTGACGGGCTTAAAATCATCCGCGAAGCGTCTGAGACCCAACCGCTGGCCGAGCGTGCAGACGAGACGCAGAGTGTCGTGCTTGTCCCTGCATTCACTGGTTTGGGCGCGCCCTATTGGTCCCCTGAATGTCGCGGGGCCGTCTTCGGCCTGACGCGAAATTCAGGGCCGAACGAGCTTGCCAAGGCCGCGCTTGAAAGCGTGGGCTTTCAGACGCGAGATTTGCTAGACGCGATGCGCGCCGACTGGGCAAGTGATGACGCATCAGACGTTCTGCGCGTCGATGGCGGCATGAGCGCATCGGACTGGGCGATGCAGTTTCTGGCCGATATCACCGGAGCGCCGGTGGACCGCCCAGAAGTACTCGAGACGACGGCGCTCGGGGTTGCCTGGCTTGCCGGGATGAAAATCGGGGCACTGCCGGGTCAGGACGAATTTGCCAGGCAATGGGCGCTGGAACGCACATTCGAGCCGGCAATGCCTGGGCCTGTCCGGACGGCGAAGTACTCCGACTGGCGCCGCGCTGTCGACTGCACGTTGAGGTATTGAGATGAGCCAAGCAATGACGTTCAGTGTGACTTGCCCGACGCAGGTCGAGTTCGGGGCCGGTGTCAGTACCTCTTTGATTGGCCATCTGCCGCGTGGCACAAGGGCAGTAGCTGTATTGACGGGAGCCAGTGGGACGGTGGCGAAGCCGATCCTGCAGGATTTGCGGCGGTCTGGGTTGGAGGTTGCGCAAGTGCGCTGCCCTGCAGAGCCATCTGTGGCCTCTGTTTCTAGTACCCTCGCGCAGTTGGCGGGCAGCAGGCCAGACGTGGTTGTGGCCTGCGGTGGCGGTGCGGTTGTCGACACAGGCAAGATCGTTGCATTTCTTTTGTCCCATGGTCTCGACATGATGGAGGACTTCGATCGCTTTGATCAAGAGCTGTTGATCAGGCCCCCATCCATCCCCTGCATCGCGGTTCCAACCACTGCGGGAACAGGCGCCGAAGTGACGTCCAATTCCGTTGTCTCAGTTGCCTCCAGAGGCGCAAAACTGAGCCTGCGGGGCCGCGCGCTCAACCCGGCGATTGCCTTGGTCGATCCGTCCCTGATGACTGGCGCACCCGAGCATGTGATCTTGGGGTCGGGACTGGACGCTGTTACTCAGGTTATTGAATCCTATACATCGAATGCCGCGACACCCTTTTCCGACGGGTTGAGTTTGCTTGGCATAGGCCGGGGGCTCCGCGCGCTTCGCGGTGTGGTGGAGCAGGGGGGTGCCGCGTCTTGGGATGAGATGGCATGGGTCAGTCTGTCAAGCGGTATCGCGCTGGCGAACTCGGGCCTTGGTGCGGCGCATGGTCTGGCGGCGGTGATCGGAGGGCAGTATGACGCGCCGCATGGTGCGCTGTGTGGCCGTCTGCTCATTCCTGTCTTGCGCTGCAATTCCGCCCGCGCGGACCCGCGATCAACCGCGAGCAAAAGGATTGCGGAGTGCGCTTCCATGATCTCGGACGTATTCCCACCGCTAGGCAATGGCGACGATTTCTCCGGCTTTGACGCTTGGATGAGTGATCACTCGCTGCCGCGCCTTTCCGATTGGGGCGTTGAGGCAAACGCACTCGATACACTCGCATGCGGCGGACTAAATGCCTCTTCCAGCAAGAAAAACGCAGTCGAGCTACGCCACGAGGACTTCGTGAAAATCCTCGAAGGCGCCCTATGAGTATTGGAAACGCTATGAAAAAAACCACCGATCCATCAAGATTGTTGCGACCCTCGGGCCGGCTTCTTGTACTGCTGACCGGATACTCGATCTCGCTAGAGCCGGGGCTGATGTGTTCCGGCTGAATATGAGCCATGGAGAGCATGAAGCCGCTGAGCAGATGTATGCGTCTATCAGAGCTGCTGAAGAAATCCTTGGCCGACCTATCGGTATCCTGGCTGATCTGCAGGGGATCAAGATTCGCTGCGGCGTGTTTGCCAAGGGGTCCGAGACACTGCGCGTTGGCGATACTTTCCGCTTCGATATCGATCCAACAGAGGGGGACGCGCATAGGGTGTGTCTCCCACATCCCGAAGTTCTGACCGCACTGAAATCCGGCTCTGTCATTTTGGTCAATGACGGCAAGATCAGGTTGAGCGTGCGCCATGCGTCTGAAAGCCACGTGGATTGCGAGGTCGTTGTGGGCGGCGAAATTTCAAACCGTAAGGGCGTCAACTTGCCGGATGTCCTTCTTCCGCTAAGTGCGCTCAGCGACAAAGACCGCAGGGATCTCGAATTTGTGTGCAATCTGGGCGTCGACTGGCTCGCCCTGTCGTTTGTGCAGCGCCCCGAGGATGTGATCGAAGCCAAGGCATTGGTGAAGGGGCGCGCGCTGGTTGTTTCCAAGATTGAAAAGCCGGCGGCGGTCACGAACTTTGACGGGATTTTGGGGGTCTCCGACGGGGTGATGGTGGTCCGCGGCGATCTCGGTGTCGAATTGCCGGTTCAAGAGGTTCCACGCGTGCAGAAATTTCTCGTCGCCAAGGCGCGGGCGGCAGGAAAACCTGTAATCGTTGCAACCCAGATGCTGGAAAGCATGATCGAGGCTCCGGTGCCGACTCGTGCCGAAGTGTCTGATGTCGCTACAGCAATCTACGATGGTGCCGACGCAGTGATGTTGTCTGCGGAAACGGCGTCGGGGTCCTTTCCTGTCGAGGCTGTGAAGGTCATGACCGCCGTGGCCCATGAAACGGAAACAGACCCGCGCTATGCGGATTTGATGTCCATCCGGCCCGCTGATGACAGCGAGCTGGATACCTCGCATGCGATTGCCGCTGCCGCCCGCGAGATTGCCGATCGCGCAAGGATATCGGCAATTTGCTGTTTCACGCAGTCCGGAACGACTGCACTGCTTGTCGCGCGCGAGAAACCTTCGAAACCGATCCTCGCGATGACACCGCACGAGACGACGGCGCGCAGGCTTTGTCTCGTCTGGGGGCTCCGTAGTGTCGTTGTTGCGCAGGCTGACCGCTTCAAAGACGCGACAACGCATGCCTCGGAACAAAGCCGTGCCGTTGGGTTTGCCAAGGCGGGCGATGAATTGGTCGTAACGGCAGGGGTCCCCATCGAAGATAGCGGGTCCACTAACATCTTGCGCATTGCACTGGCGTGACGCCCTTGAAACCCTTCGAGATGAAAAGGAAAAACGACATGACGAAAGTTGCCATCAATGGATTTGGCCGCATCGGCCGTAATGTGCTGCGTGGGTATTGCCAAGTTGTTGGCATCAGCTTGTGAAGCTTGGCATAGGCAGGATCATGCCACCATTTCCGCGGTGTAATCTGCCCAGAGGCTGAAAGCATCGGAGCGGGCGTGGCGGTATGAAGTTGCGTTCAGTTGATAGCGGCGGGGACGGAAGAGCAAGTTGATCTGGTCATGTGCGGCCAAAAACCTATGGGCCTGCCGGTGGGATTTGAATTTGCCGAAGATCTTCTCTCGTTTACGTGTCGGCCGGTGCGACACTTCGATCGCGTTGTTCAAGCCCTTGTGCGCGTGATGGTAAGCGTTCGGGGTCAGTGTTTTAACCGGCTTGATATAGCTACGCAACTTGTCAGTTATGACCACCCTCGGCTCGCCAAACTGTGAAACTAATCTTTGTAAAAAGCGCTTTGCTGATTTGGCGTTGCGGCGTGTTTGCACGAGAATATCGAGGACGTCTCCATCCGCGTCGATCGCACGCCACAGCCAATGTTTCTTGCCACGGATCGTGATCACGACTTCATCCATGTGCCACTTGTTGTTCGGCCGTGGTCGATCCCGGCGAATGCAATTTGCAAAGTGTTGACCAAAGCGATTGACCCAAAGTCGGATCGCTTCTCGGCTGACAATCACGCTCCGCGCGGCCAACAGGTCTTCAACATCAGCCGTGCTCAGAGCTAACCGGTGGTACGCCCAAACAGCGTAAGCAATAATCTCACGAGGATAACGAAAGCCCTTCAGGCGTGGCAAATCAATTGGAATATTCATGGGGTCCACATACCTTTAGCAAACCCCGTCAACAACTTGGCAATACCCCCAAGCCCCCTCCAGCTTTGCGCAGAGTCCTTGAGGTGCTAAAAATCACATAAGCATCTAAAACTGTTAAGTTTTTTAATCGAAGAGACCAGATCTGGTGTCGCGTTAACAATCATAGTGATTTCAGATGCTTATAGGAATTTGAGCTACTCAGGGTTGAGTCCACCGTCCACCGCGACGGACTCAAAACGGCCACGGGGACGAAATGACCCAGGCGGCTCAAACGAGCAAGCTTCTACAGCAGGCTCGAAACCGGATCCCCTGTTGCACTTCAATTTAAAATACAATGAATGCCGAGGAACTTGATGCGGTGGTCGAAGACGAAATTCTGACAATTTTGAATTGCGCGCCCGGCGCTGTCGCGCGGGCCAAGTCCCTGTGCCGCGCACTTGCGGGGACTGATCCTGTGGACGCGGCCGATTATTCTGCCAACGCACTCGCAGACTGCTGGAAGAAAGAGGAAACTCAAGAAGGCGTCTCTGCCTTTTTTGCAAAAGAAACGCCTTCATGGCGCCAATCGAACCAAGGAAGAACCGATTTAAAGGCAACGCGACAGTCAGCCTTCGAGAATCTCGTAAGGCGTCTCGAACCGGTATTCGTCAAGGTTCGCGCCCGTGCCGATGCGGTCGACGACGGCGAAAAGGCCCGGTGCGTGAATCGGTGTGAGCACGCCATGCCATGTGCCGCGATGCAGGTTGATCGCTTGTCCTGCCGTCGTCACAAAGGCATGCGGCATGCCGGGTTTGCCATCCTCATCGGGGGCAACCACCACAACAAAGGGATGGAGGCTCATCGGGATAAAGGCCTGGCTACCTTCGGGGTGACGTTCGACCAGGTCCAGCGTGATCGGGAACTGGCGCAGCTTGGCGCTGAACAGGCTGATGCCCGCGCGCCCGTCACCGAAATCCAGCAAGGCGCGGTCGTGGTGCCGGTCGCAGAGGCCCTGATTGATGATCTTGTCCGGCGTGCCCGAGATATCAAGGACATCCCCGAAAGGGGCAAACGCGCCCGTCACCAGCGGGGTGAGTTTCAGAATCCGGGTCATCCGCCAAACTTCTCGATCAGGCGCAGTTCCGCGATGCGTTCGACCTGTGCGCAGGCCTCGGCAAATTCGGTGTCGCGATCGTTGTTGAGACGGCGGGCAAAGGCGTTCTTGATCGACGCTTTGGTGTTGTCGCGTACGGCGACAATGAAGGGAAAGCCAAATCTGGCGGTGTAGGCATCGTTCATTTTGATGAATTGGGCGCGTTCCGCATCTGTCAGCGCGTCTAGCCCGACCGAGGCCTGTTCGGCGGTAGACTCTGCCGTCAGACGGTGTGTCGTCGCCAGCTTGCCGGCGAGATCGGGATGGGCGGTCAGCACGTCCAGACGTTGCTGTGCCGTTGCGGTGCGGAATACGCGGGCCAGCGCCTGATGTATGCCCTGCGCGGTGTCGTGGGTGCGGCCCAGTTCCAGCGCGTGCGCGCGCTCGGCGATCCAGGGGCTGTGTTCAAAGATGCCACCGAACGCCTGCACAAATGTATCGCGGTCCATGTCCGAGGGGCGCTGTGCCGTCGGGGCAGGGTAGTTTCGAGCCCAATGTTCGGCAATCTCCAGTCGGCTGGCAAACCAGACGCCCTCGTGGGATTTCATGTACTCCAGCGCCCGTTTCAGCGCCGCAGCCCGCCCGGGACGACCCGCGATTCGGCAGTGCAGGCCGATCGACAGCATCTTGGGCGCGCCTTCCTCGCCCTCTGCATAAAGCATGTCAAAGCTGACCTTCAGATAGCTTTCGAACTGGTCACCGGTGGTAAAGCCCGCCTGAATCCCAAAGCGCATATCGTTGCAGTCCATGGTATAGGGCACCATCAGTTGGTCGCGACCGTTGAAGCGTTCCCAATAGGGCAGCTCGTCGGAATAGCTGTCGGCCAGATAGGCAAACTGGCCCGTCTCGGCAGCCAGACGGTTGGTGTTCATCGAACAGCGCCCCAAGTACCAGCCGCGCGGCGGGGTGCCAGTGACCTCGGTATGCAGGCGGATGGCTTCGGCGATCTGGGCACGCTCTTCGTCTTCGGGCGTGTCCTTGTTTTCGACCCATTTCAGGCCGTGGCTGGCGATTTCCCAACCTGCTGACTGCATCGCCTTGACCTGTTTTGGCGCACGGGCCAAGGCGGTGGCAACGCCGTAGACGGTAATGGGCAGGTCAGCCATCATGCGGTGCAGACGCCAGAACCCGACGCGCGATCCATATTCATAGAGGGATTCCATGTTCCAGTGCCGCTGTCCGACCCATGGCTGCGCGCCGGTGATCTCGGACAGGAACGCCTCCGAGGCGGCATCACCATGCAGGATGTTGTTCTCGCCGCCCTCTTCATAGTTCAGCACGATCTGAACGGCGATCTTCGCGCCATTGGGCCAGTTGGCCGCAGGCGGGGTGGCACCATGGCCGGTCATGTCTCGGGGATAGCGGTTCATGGTGGTCTCCTTTAGTCGAGTCCACACCCCTGTAATCCAAAACAATCGCTGGGATTATCAAAAAATGCCAGAAACAGCCTCTTGAGCCCGGAGCTTTGCGGGGGGCTGTGCCCTCTGTCTATATGCCCCCACGGCGTACAGGAGGACATTCGATGACCGGCTATTTGACAACCCATGTTCTGGACACGGCCCGGGGATGCCCTGCAGCGGGATTGCGGATTGATCTGTATCGCATCGAGGGTAAGGTGCGGGTGCATCTGACCACGCTTGAGACTAACACGGACGGGCGCACGGATGCCCAGATTTTGCCCGCCGATCAGTTTCGGCTTTGCACATACGAGCTGATGTTTCACGCTGGCGACTATCTGGACGCTTGCGGCACCCCACCGGAAGCGCCGCGCTTTCTGGACGTGATCCCGCTGAGGTTCGGGATGTCGGAAGCGATGCATTACCATGTGCCGCTGCTGCTTTCGCCGTTCGGGTATGCGACCTATCGGGGAAGTTAGGTCTGGGGGACCGGCGGCATGGCTGGGTATGCAGACGAAGCAGACACTGTTAGAACTCGGTAATAGCGTTTGTTGAAAAAGGGGACGCGCAAATGACTGTGATCCGTATCGTTTCAAATATCGCGGCAACGTCAGTCGAGGAAGTCAGCAAATTCTATGCAGAACTTTTTGAGTTGGATGTGGTGATGGATCACGGATGGATTGTCACCCTTGCATCTGGCCAAGCTGCGCAAACACAGATCAGCATAGCCATGGAGGGCGGCTCGGGAACTGCGGTTCCTGATCTCTCGATCGGGGTCGAGGATGTGGATGCAGTTTACCAACGCGCCAATAGCCTTGGTCACACAATCGAGTATGAGCTGACCGATGAACCTTGGGGCGTCCGCCGCTTCTACCTGTTCGATCCGACTGGGCAGCTTCTCAACATCCTATCTCATCCGCGTTAATCAGGTCGATAAGACTCAAAACTGCCGTTCGTCACATGCAACCAACGCTATCTTCACACACCGAAGTCTTGACACAAGGTGCGCTGCCCTTCGGTCAGGTCACTCTGGGCACCAACACCGCCCATCTCTAAAGCATCCCGCTGTCGCGCACGTCCTTGCTGATGCGGTCGATGACGAAATCCATGAACAGGCGCGTTTTGGGGTCCTGCCCTTTCCGGTGGGTGAACAGGCACGCCATCTGGATCGGCTCGGGCGGGGTTTGCGTGGCCACTGGCACCAACCGCCCGGCGCGAAGGTGGTCGGCGACCTCGAAGATCGGTTTCAGTACGATCCCGTGGCCGGCCAGCGCCCAGTCGATCAGCACGTCGCCGTCGTCGGATTCGGAGCGGCCCATGACGGCAAAGCGTTTTGGCCCCTCGGGCGTCATCAGCCGCCATTGGAATTCGGGCGCGCCGGGAAACCGCAGGTTCAGGCATTCGTGACGGTCCGTCACCAGCGCCTCGCCCGACGCGGGATTGCCGCGCGCGGCGATGTATTCAGGGGCCGCGCACAGAACTCGTTCGACATCGGCAATCTTGCGGATGCGCAGGTTACTGTCTTCGGGCTGGCCGAGGAAGAAAGCCAGATCCAGCCCTTCGGTGGTCAGGTCCACCTTGCGGTCGGTCAGGCGGAGGCGCACCGACACCTCGGGGTAGGCTTTGAGGAACGCAGGCACCTGTGGCGCGATCAGGCGACGGCCCACCCCCAGGGGAGCCGCCACGAACAACGCGCCCTTGGGGTTGTCGGTTATCGAGACCACCTGCGCCTCAGCGTTGTCGACAGCTTCCAGTATTTGGCGGGCGCCGCTGTAAAACGCCTTGCCCTGTTCGGTCGGAGTCAGGCTGCGCGTGGTGCGCTGGAACAGGCGCACGCTCAGATGATCCTCAAGCTGGGAAATTCGCGACGAGGTCACTGCCGGAGAAATGCGCAAATCGCGCCCCGCTGCGGACATGCTGCCCAATTCGTAGACACGCACAAAGGTACGGATGTTATCAAGATATGACATTGTTCTGTTTTTTTTGATGCTGCTTGGCCTTTTGCTTCAATAGCAGAAGAATGTGCAAGCGCCTAGAGTGGCGTGACAAAGAATTTTAGGGAGAACCGCCATGTATGATCTGGCTGTCTTGTGGGATTGGGCCGCATTCGCCGTCCGTTGGTTGCATGTGGTCACCGCGATGGCATGGATCGGCGCGTCGTTCTTTTTCATCGCGCTGGATCTAGGGCTGAAGAAAGCACCGAACATGCCTTACGGCGTGAATGGAGAAGAATGGCAGGTGCACGGCGGCGGGTTTTATCACATCCAGAAATATCTAGTGGCACCAGAGAACATGCCCGAGCATCTGATCTGGCACAAATGGCAGAGCTACATCACATGGGTGTCGGGGGCGGCGCTGTTGATGATCGTCTATTGGGTCGGCGGCGAGTTGTTCCTGCTGGACCCGACCAAGGCAGACCTGTTGCTGTGGCAGGGCATCCTGATTTCAGGTGGGTCGCTGACGATTGGCTGGATCTTGTACGACCTGATGTGCAAATCGAGACTGGGCGAGACGCCCACTTTTCTGATGTTGCTGCTGTTCGTGATCTTAGCGGTGATGTCGTGGGGATATAACCAGATTTTCACGGGCCGTGCCGCACTGCTGCATCTGGGTGCGTTTACGGCCACGATCATGACGGCCAACGTGTTTTTCATCATCATGCCGAACCAACGGATCGTGGTTAAAGACCTGCAAGAAGGGCGCACGCCAGATCCCAAGTACGGCAATATCGCCAAGTTGCGGTCGACCCACAACAACTATCTGACACTGCCGGTGGTGTTCCTGATGCTCTCGACGCATTACCCGCTGTCGTTTGCGACCGAATACAGTTGGATCATCGCCAGTCTTGTGTTCCTGACCGGCGTCACGATTCGGCATTATTTCAACACCATGCACGCGACCGGTAAGGGGCCGCACTGGACGTGGGCGATGACAGTGATCCTGTTCATCCTGATCGCTTGGCTGTCTACGGCGTCGATGAACGACACCTATGAAGAGGCCGAGGCGCGACCCCTGACTGCGACCGAACTGCGGTTCGCGTCGGCAGAGGGGTTCGATGCGGCCTATGACGTGGTGATCTCCAACTGTTCGATGTGCCATGCCCGCGAGCCGGTGTGGGAAGGGCTGCAATGGCCGCCAAAGGGCGTGCTGCTGGAAACAAAAAGCGATGTGGTGCGCCATGCATCGCAGATCTACATGCAGGCGGGGCTAAGCCACGCGATGCCGCCGCCGAACGCGGTGCAGATGGACGAAAACGCCCGCCGCCAGATTGTCGCTTGGGTGCGGGCGGCGTCAGCGGATTAAGCGGGCTGCGGTCCATGATCCACACGCCAAGGATTGGAGATAACGTGTCACTGACATGCGTCTCAGTGCCCGCCTGCTTTCGGGTTCTGCCCTTTGTGGCAAGGTTACAAAAGGGTTCAAACCCGACCCTGGCTGAGCAATCTACAACCAGCTGACTAAGCGGCAGGCAACAGCCCTTCGCAATGTTTCACCACGAAATCCATGAAGAACCGCACCTTCGGGTCCTGCAACTTCTTATGCGGATACAAACACCCAAGGATCGTAGGCACCGGCGGCGTATCGGGCAGCACCTCCACCAGATCGCCCTGCGCCAGATGCCTAGCCACGTCAAAGCGCGGCTTGTTCACGATCCCGCGCCCGGCCAGCGCCCAATCGGTCAGCACATCACCGTCATCAGCATCGTATTTCCCCGCCACCTCCAGCTTGCGCGGGCCGTGGGTGGTGTTGAGCGTCCAGAAATATTCGGGCGAGCGGGGGTAGCGCAGCAACAGGCAGTTGTGATCCATCAGATCATCGGGGCGCTGCGGCGTACCCTGTTGCGCCAGATAGCGCGGCGCAGCGCACAGGACACGGGTGCAATCGGCAATTTTGCGCAGCTTCATGTTTGAATCGCCCGGCGTGCCGATGAAAAAAGCGATGTCCAGACCGTCGGCCAGTATGTCCACCTTGCGATCCGAAAGCCGCATTCGCACTCGCGTGTCGGGAAAGGCATCGACAAATCGCGGCACAAGCGGCGCAATCAGACGACGGCCGGCCCCCAGCGGTGCGGTGATCTGTATGGTGCCGCGCGGTTGGGCGGAATAGTTGGCGACCTTGGCCTCGGCGGTGTTGAGCGCGCCCAGAACCGATTTCGCCTCGTCATAGAATACATGACCGACTTCGGTGGGTGACAGCGACCGTGTGGTACGGTTGAACAGACGCACGCCCAGATGTTTTTCCAATTCCTTGATACGCTTGCTGGCCACAGCCGGGGTCAGCCGCAAGTCGCGCCCGCCTGACGTGATGCTGCCCAGTTCGACCACACGGACAAAGACTCTGAGGCTTTCGATATAAGACATGCGCTGGCTCGGGCTGTTGTTGGATGTGCCTTTATAGGCCCATTTCACGACACCATTATCAATGTTTTGTTTAAAGTCTTTGCCAAAAGCCGCTGTTTTTCGATGTAGTGGCATCGCCTATCCTAAGGCGACTCCGCTCTGGCCCACTGCCGACGGACGACCCTGAGGAGGCTCCCATGACCCAACGCAATCACATCCGCTTTCTTCTGAACGGCCGCGAGGTGGCCTCCCCTAATACCGGCGCGAGCCAGACCCTGCTGGATTTCCTCCGGCTTGAGCGGCGCATGACCGGCACCAAGGAAGGCTGTGCCGAGGGCGATTGCGGCGCATGCACCGTGCTGGTCGGTCGGTTGGGGTCGGAGGGTTTGCGCTATGCGCCGGTCAACGCCTGCATCCGGTTTCTGGCCTCTGTCGACGGGTGCCATGTGGTGACCATCGAAGATCTGGCTGGTCCCGACGGGCGGTTGCATCCGGTGCAACAGGCGATGGTGGATCATCACGGCAGCCAGTGCGGGTTCTGCACGCCGGGGTTCGTGATGTCGCTTTATGCGCTGTGGATGGCGGTGCCCGAGCCGACCGAGGCGCAGGTGGAAACCGCGGTCCAGGGCAACCTGTGCCGCTGCACCGGCTATGCGCCGATCATCCGCGCCGCCGTTGCGGTCAGCCGCTATGGGTCACCCGCTGCCGACCATCTGAACACCGAGCGTGACCGCGTGACCGAACAGCTTACGGCGCTGCGCGACGGGGTGCGTGTCGTCACAGGTGCCGCGGATGATCTGGCGATCCTGCCTGCGGATGTGGATGATCTGGCGGCAGCACTGCTGGAGTATCCGAAGGCCACCCTGATCGCGGGGGCGACCGACGTGGGCCTGTGGGTGACGAAATTCCTGCGGCCGATCGGGCCTGCGATTTTCCTTGGGCATCTGGATGCGTTGAAAACGGTGCAGGTCGACGGCGGCGTGCTGCACATCGGGGCAGGAGCCAGCTATAGCGACTGTCAGGATGCCATTTCAAAGCATTTCCCACATCTGGCCTCCTATTGGGACCGCATCGCGGGCTGGCAGGTGCGCAATATGGGCACGGTCGGCGGCAACGTCGCCAACGGCTCTCCCATCGGGGACACGCCGCCGGTGTTGATTGCTTTGGGGGCCAAGATCACCCTGCGGCGCGGCGATGCGCGGCGCGTGCTGCCGTTGGAGCAGTTCTTTATCGACTATGGCAAGCAGGACCGCGCAGCGGACGAGTTTGTCGAAAGCATACGCGTGCCGCTGCCCGCACAGGGACAGGTAAACGCTGCCTATAAAATCTCGAAAAGGCGGGACGAGGATATTTCTTCGGTTGCGACAGGGATCAGCGTGACGCGTGCCGGGGATAAGATTGCCGAGGCGCGCATCGCCTTTGGCGGAATGGCGGCAACCCCGAAGCGGGCGGCGCGCGCCGAGGCGGCCTTGAGCGGGGCGACCTGGTCCGAGGGCGCTTTTGAGCAGGCAGCCCAAGCTCTGGCGCAGGATTTTGCGCCGCTCACTGATTGGCGGGCATCGTCCGAGTATCGGATGCTGGCGGCCCAGAACCTGCTGCGCCGTTTCTATCTGGAACAGGACGATGCGGCGACGGGGCCGGTCCAGCTGGCCACTGCGTAGAGAGGAGATTGCGATGAAAGACGATATTTCGATCCGTGGCACGGTCCACACCGACCGCATTCACGACAGCGCCATCAAACATGTGACAGGTACGGCAGATTACACCGACGATATTCCGCAACCGCAAGGCACGCTGCACGCTTACCTGGGTGTCTCGAACGTGGCGCACGCCAAGTTGAACGCGCTGGACCTGAGTGCGGTTCGAACTGCCCCCGGCGTGATCGGCGTGTTGACGGCCGAAGATGTGCCGGGGTGCAATGACATCAGTCCCACGGGGCAGAACGACGAGCCGGTTTTCCCGACCGACAAGATCGAGTTCCACGGCCAGCCGTTGTTTGCCGTGATCGCCGAAACCCGCGATGGCGCCCGCCGAGCGGCAGAGCTGGCGCAAGTGGATTGCACCGTGTTGCCCCACGCGATGGACGTGGCTGCGGCGCAAAAGGCCGGATACCCTCATGTCACCGCGCCGCTGAAGCTGGAGCGTGGCACGGTCGAAGACGGCTTTGCCGGCGCGCCCAACCGTTTGCAGGGGCGCGTCACCATCGGCGGTCAAGATCACATGTATCTGGAGGGGCAGATCGCCTTTGCCATCCCGGGCGAGGACGACGATGTGGAGGTGCATTGCAGCACCCAGCATCCGTCGGAAGCGCAGCATATGGTGGCGCATGTTCTGGGCGTGCCGTCCAATGCGGTCACGGTGAATGTGCGGCGCATGGGCGGCGGGTTTGGCGGCAAGGAAAGCCAGATGAACCTGTTCTGCGTGGTCGCCGCTATGGCCGCAAAGAAATGGAACCGCGCAGTGAAAATCCGCCCCGATCGCGATCAGGACATGACTGCCACGGGCAAGCGCCATGATTTCGTGGTGGATTACGATGTGGGCTTTGACGACGACGGACGCATTCAGGCGGTCGAAAGCTGCTTTGCCGCGCGTTGCGGGTATTCGTCGGACCTGTCTGGTCCCGTGACCGACCGCGCGTTGTTTCACGCTGACAACGCCTACTTCTATCCACATGTGCGCCTGACCAGCCGTCCGATGAAGACCAATACAGTCTCGAACACGGCCTTTCGCGGCTTTGGTGGGCCGCAGGGAGTGGTGGCCGCCGAGCGGATGATCGAAGAGATCGCCTATGCCACGGGCCGCGATCCGCTGGATGTGCGCAAGGTTAATTTCTATGGCGATGCAGGGCGTGATCTGACGCCCTATCACCAGCAGGTGCAGGACAATATCATTGGCCGACTGGTGGACGAACTGGAAGAGACGTCCTCCTATCGCAAACGCCGTGCCGAGATTTTAGCGTTCAACGCAGGGTCCGGGGTTCTGAAAAAGGGCATCGCGCTGACGCCGGTGAAATTCGGCATTTCCTTCACCGCGACCCACTACAATCAGGCCGGTGCATTGGTGCATGTCTATTCTGACGGGTCGATTGCGCTGAACCATGGCGGAACCGAAATGGGCCAAGGGCTGAACACCAAGGTGGCGCAGGTCGTCGCTGAGGCGTTTCAGGTGGACTTTGACCGAATCAAGATCACCAAGACCACCACTGAAAAGGTGCCGAACACATCAGCCACGGCCGCCTCGTCGGGATCGGACCTGAACGGGATGGCGGCGCTTAACGCGGTTGAGCAGATCAAGGCGCGGCTGGTGGATTTTGCTGCGGAAAAATGGGGCGTCGCGCCTCAAGACGTCCGGTTCCGACCCAACTTCATACAAATCGGCGACGCCACGGTGCCGTTCGACAGTTTCATCAAGCAGGCCTATATGGCGCGGGTGCAGCTTTCGGCTGCGGGATTCTACAAGACGCCGGACATCCACTGGGACCGTGCCAGCGGCAAGGGGCGACCGTTTTATTATTACGCTTACGGCGCGTCCTGTTCCGAGGTGACCATCGATACGCTGACCGGCGAATACCGCGTCACGCGAACAGATATCCTGCACGATGTAGGCCGGTCCCTTAACCCCGTGCTGGACAAGGGGCAGGTCGAAGGCGCGTTTATTCAGGGCATGGGCTGGCTAACCACCGAGGAGTTGTGGTGGGACGATAAAGGCGCGCTTCGCACCCATGCGCCGTCGACCTATAAAATCCCGCTGGCCAGCGACCGCCCGCGCACGTTCAACGTCAATCTGGCAGATTGGTCCGAAAATCGCGAACTGACGGTCAAACGGTCGAAAGCCGTGGGCGAGCCACCGTTCATGCTGGGTATTTCGGTGTTCGAGGCGTTGTCGATGGCTGTTGCTTCTGTCGCGGATTACAAGGTCTGCCCGCGTCTGGATGCGCCTGCGACGCCAGAACGGGTGCTGATGGCTGTGGCACGTTTGCGGCCAGGGGTCTGAGGCAATGACCGCGCTTGCCGCTTTTCTCTCGGCCCAGGTTTCGGTGATCCGCGTGACGCTGACGCGTGTGCGGGGATCGTCGCCGCGCAATGTGGGTACGGACATGTTCGTGGCACCGCACACGCTTTATGGCACCATCGGCGGCGGGCAATTGGAGCATATGGCGATTGAACGCGCCCGCGCCATGCTGTCAGACGGCGCGCTTAATGCCGTGATGGACGTGCCGCTGGGGCCGGAAATCGGGCAATGCTGCGGCGGACGGGTCGAGCTGTCGCTGGTTCGGATGCGGCAGGGGGACCGCCGTGCCGCTTTGAAACGCGCCGCAGCGGAACAGTCCTTGTTGCCGTCGGTTTATGTGATGGGTGCGGGCCATGTAGGGCAGGCGCTGGCGGATCAGTTGCAGCACTTGCCAGTGACCTGTGTGTTGGTCGACACCCGAACCGAGGAACTGGCCCAGTGTCGCGCAGATGTGGACATACGGTTCAGCGTGATCCCCGAAGTTGAGATCGCACGCGCCCCTGCGGGCAGCGCGTTTGTCGTGCTGACGCATGATCACGGGCTAGATTTTCTGCTGGCCTCGGCAGCGTTGGACCGGGGCGATGCGGCCTATGTGGGCATGATCGGGTCTGCCACCAAACGAGTGAAATTTCGCAACTGGCTGCGCGATCATTGCGAAGGCCAAAGCATCCGAAACTTGATTTGTCCCATTGGGGCAAGCGGCAGCCGCGACAAGCGGCCCAGCGTCATTGCGGCCTTTGTGGTCGCCGAAGTGATGGCTGAATTGACCTCTGAAACTGCCGCAACTGCCCCGATCGGGGAAATCGAAGCGCCCGGGGGGGGCGCACAAACAGACCGGACAGGGAGGACCGCCTGACTTCAGGCGTGCGTGTCCGGTCGCAGTGGAGGAGTGCCCGTCATGGACGGCAAGAATTACAATTACAGACTGTTTGCGCGCAGTGATTTCAGCGCATTCTGGGCGTTGTTTACCGACAATCTGATCAACCTGATCGTGCTGGCGGGGGTGTGCCAGTTTGTGTTCGACATGCCTGCGGACATCGTCTTCGGGCGCATTCTGCCCGGGGCGGCGGTGGCGATCATGGCGGGGGTTGCGGTTTATACCTGGCTGGCGAAACGCGCGGCGACGCGGGTAAGGCGTGATTTCACTGCACTGCCCTACGGCATTTCGACGCCGGTGATGTTTGTGTATCTGTTTGGCGTCATAGGCCCGATTTACTGGGCCACGAACGACCCGCTGCTGGCGTGGCAGGTGGGCATTGGTGCGGGATTTATGGGGGGTATAGTCGCCGCCATGGGGGCCATCGTCGGCCCGCTTCTAAAGCGCGTCACACCGCGCGCGGGGATGCTGGGCACGCTGTGCGGCATCGCGCTGGTGTTCATCGGCACCGTGCCCCTGGCGACCGTGTTCGAAGATCCGTACGTGGGCTTTGCCTCGATGATCATCATCCTGTGGGGGCTGGTCGGCCGGTTCCGGCTGCCGTTCAATATACCCGCCGGATTGCTGGCGCTGATCGTCGGCACCGTGGTGGCATTGGGCATGGGCAAGGCCAGCATCACTCTCGAGGGTGTCGCGTTCTATCCGCCGCTGCCCTATTTCGGAGACCTGATCGTGGGCATCCGGCACCTGTTTGCCAACCCCGAGCTGTTCTTGGTTCTGGTGCCGGTGCAGATCTATAATTTCATCGAAACCATGAACAACGTCGAAAGCGCTGAAGCGGCGGGGGATACTTATCCCGTGGCGACCTGTCAGGTGACGGATGGCGTGGGCACAATGATCGGGGCGCTCTTCGGCTCGCCATTTCCGACGACGGCCTACATCGGCCATCCAGCGTATAAACGCATGGGAGCGCATTCAGGCTATATCATCGGGGTCGGGCTGGTTATCCCCTTCGCCGTCTTCTTTGGCTTGCTGGCGTTTCTGAACAATCTGATCCCCGTAGCGGCGGCGGCTCCAGTACTGGTGTTCGTGGCGCTCAGCCTGATCACCAACACCGCTCATTCGGTCAAGACCGAGCATATGGCCGCTGTCACCATCGCGATGATGCCGCACATCTCGGGATTTCTGATGATCAAATGGGGCGCGATGATGGGAGCGCTGGCCGCTGTCGGGGCGCAGTCGTTGCCGGAACTGGGCGATCCGGCGCTGACGGCGGCGTTGCTGCAACAGGGAGCGCATTTCAAAGGTCATCTTGCCTTAAGTCAGGGGGCGATCCTGACCGGCCTGATCTGGGGTGCCATCGTGGCCAGCGTGATCGACGGCAACTTCCGCAACGCGGGCGGCTTTGCGCTGGCGGCGTTCGGCATGTCGCTGGTGGGGGTCATACACGCGGCCAGCCTGCACTGGCCTGCGTTCAGTGGTGTTGCCGTGGGCTATCTAATCGCGGCAGGGTTCTTGTTTATCTACCCGATTTTCCATCGCGACGAGGTGACCCGCGACATGCCGCTGCCCGAAAATGCGCCCGGCATCACGCCGGGGGAATAACCAAATCTTTGCCCAAGGCGCTTGGTGCGCCTTGGGTCCAAGCGTTGAAGGACACAATACATGACATCCAGCCAAACCCTGTTGCGCGGCCGCACGCTTAGTTTTTCGTCAGAGCCCAACGGGCCCGACGACACCAGCGCCTATCAGTATTGCGAAGACGGCGCGGTGCTGATCCAGGGCGGCATGATCGTCGCGTCGGGTGACCATTCGACAGTTGCCGCCCAAGCGGTGCAGCCGCAGGTCATCGACCACCGCCCGCACTTGCTGATGGCAGGGTTCATCGACTCGCATATCCATTTCCCGCAGGTGCAGGTGATTGCCTCGTGGGGGTCGCAGCTGCTGGACTGGCTGAACAACTATACCTTTCCCGAGGAAACCCGCTTTGCCAGCCCCGCACACAGCGCGGCGATGGCGAGCGCGTTTTACGACCTTTTGCTGGGGCACGGCACCACGACCGCCGTGGCCTATTGTTCGGTGCACAAGGCGTCGGCAGATGCGTTTTTCACCGAGGCCGCGCGGCGCGATATGCGGATGATCGGCGGCAAGGTGTTGATGGACCGCAATGCGCCTGACGGGCTGATGGACACACCACAATCGGGCTATGATGACACACAGGCGCTGATCCGTGAGTGGCACGGCAGGGGGCGGGCGTCCTATGCAATCACGCCCCGGTTTGCGATCACCTCTAGCCCTGGGCAGATGGAGATGGCGCAGACGCTGGTGGCAGAGAACCGCGATTGCCATGTGCAAACGCATCTGTCCGAGAACCACGCCGAGATCGCCTTTACCCGGGAGCTCTATCCGCAGGCTCGGGACTATCTGCATGTTTATGAAACATATGGTCTGCTGGGGCCCAAGGCGCTTTTGGGCCATGCCATCCACCTGACCCCGCGCGAGATTGACGCGCTGGCTGAAACCGGCGCCCATCCGGTATTCTGCCCCACGTCGAACCTGTTTCTGGGGAGCGGACTGTTTGACGATGCAGGTCTGCGCGGCCGCGGGATAGCCAATGCGATTGCCACCGATGTGGCGGCCGGCACCAGCTATTCCATGCTTCAAACGCTGAACGAAGGCTACAAAGTGCTGCAATTGCAAGGCCAGTCGCTGCACCCGCTGCGGGCGTTTCACTGGATCACGCGGGGCAATGCCGTGACGCTGGGGATGGTCGAAAAGATCGGCACGCTGGACGCCGGGACCGAGGCCGATGTCGTGGTGCTGGACGCGCGCGCGACGCCCGCCATGGACTTGCGGATGCAGCGAGCGGACAGCCTGTCGGACGAGTTGTTCGTGCTGCAAATGCTGGGTGATGACCGCGCGGTGGCACAGGTTTACGTTGCCGGGCGGGCCAGCAAGAAAGCGCACCGCAGCCCCGTGCTGGAAGCCGCGCTGTAGTTGAAAACCGATAGCCGCTTGAGGATTGTCAAATCAAACCGATAGGTCCTGTCGCCTTTTTCCAGATGGCTGCTACGGGCGGTTTTTCCAGATGGCTGCTACGGGCGGTGCGGCCCATATTGCACCGGATTCTACGGCCTTAAAGGAGAAGCTGATGTCAGCGAAATATTACGCCCCCACTGGCGGGCATCCGGGACAAGAGCAGCTTTTGACCGACCGCGCGGTCTTTACCGATGCATATGCGGTGATCCCCAAGGGCACCATGCGCGACATTGTCACCAGCTTTCTGCCGTTCTGGGAGCACACCCGTCTGTGGGTCCTGTCGCGCCCGCTTAGCGGTTTTGCTGAGACGTTTTCGCAGTACATCATGGAGGTTGCCCCCGGTGGCGGTTCTGACCGCCCCGAGAATGACGCCGCCGCTGAGGGCGTGTTGTTCATCGTCGAGGGTACGGCAACGCTGCGGGTGAACGATGACGTTCACACGATGACTCCCGGCGGATTTGCGTTCTTGCCGCCCAAGTGCGGCTGGACCCTCCACAACCAGAGCGACGCAATGCTGCGGTTTCACTGGGTGCGCAAGGCGTATGTGCCGGTCGAGGGGCTGCCGTTGCCCGAGGTGGTCGTGACGAACGAAGCCGACATTTTGCCATCGGTAATGCCGGACACGAATGGCAAATGGGCGACCACGCGGTTTGTCGATCCGTCGGACCTGCGCCACGATATGCACGTGACCGTCGTGACCTTCGAGCCGGGGGCGGTGATCCCCTTTGCCGAAACGCATGTGATGGAGCACGGGCTGTATGTGCTTGAGGGGAAAGCGGTTTACCGGCTGAACCAGGACTGGGTCGAGGTTGAGGCCGGCGACTATATGTGGCTGCGCGCCTTCTGCCCGCAGGCCTGTTATGCGGGCGGTCCGGGGCGGTTCCGATATCTGCTGTACAAGGATGTGAACCGGCATATGAGCCTGCGGCAGGCGTTCTGAGCGCAGATCAATAAAAATGTCGGCAGTGGTACGCACTTTGTTTCCGAGCTATGGTGGGGCAAGGTGGATTTGTCGACCGAGAGGTTGATTTCAGGATTGGCTGAAGCGCTTGATTGCACGCCGCCCCCACCAAATGACAAACTGCCTAACCCCCTAAAGTCGCAGACAAATCCGTTGCTGCGGCACGTACCGCCACGCTCAGCCGTTCGATATCGTCCAGACCGACCCGGCTTGTCGGGCCAGAGACCGAAATCCCCGCCACTGCCTCTTGGTTAATGTCGAACACGGGTGCCGCGATGCAGCGCATGCCGATGTTGCGTTCTTCCGCATCAACGGCATATCCGCGCGCCCGGACCTGTACCAGATCGGCCCGCAAGGCGCCCAGGTCGGTGATGCTATGCGAGGTGAAGGCGGTCAGCTCGTTGCCCGCCAACGCCCGCTGCAACCGCGCCTCGTCCATTTCGGCCAGCAGCGCCTTGCCGATGCCCGAGGCGTGCATGGGCGAGAGGGTGCCGGGAGGGAAGAAGGCGCGGATCGTCGCTTCGGTCTCGACCTGGCTGACGAACAGAACCTGCCCGCCGCGTTCGATTCCAAGATTGGCCGTTTCGCCTGTCTGCTGCATCAGCCGCCGCATCACCGGGCGGGCGCGTTCGACAAGACTGGTGCGGCGCAGGAACCGGGCACCGATGACAAAGGCGCGCGGGCCGATATGCCAAAGCTGTTCGACAGGGTCAAATTCCACCAGCCCGCGCCCTTCAAGCGTGACAAGGATGCGGTACACCGTGGCCGGAGATTGGCCGGTTTCCGCCGCCAGCGTGGTCAGCGCCTTGCCCTGATGTTCGCTGAGAAACTCGAACACCTGCATCGCGCGGTCCAGCGATTTGATGGTATTCTGGGCGGTCTTGTCTGACCAGTCGCGGGGGCGGCCACGGGCGCGACGGGGTTCAGAGGGAGGATTATCTTGGGAAATCATATAATGCCTTTGATTTAACGTGAAAGCTGATTCTACGGTATGAAAAATGCAAGCCATTGATATTGAATGACTATCTCAACCATAGCATTTTTGAAAAATGATTTCAAAAAAATTGGGTAAGCGCGATTGCTGCTCTAGGGTGGGGGCAACACATTAAGGAGACGGACATGAGCTTTCAGAACCCAGTTTTCATTCCGGGGCCAACCAACATCCCCGAGATCCTGCGCAAGGCCTGCGACATGCCGACGATCGACCACCGGTCGCCGCTGTTCGGCAAGATCCTGCATCCGGCTCGCGCCGGTGTTCAAAGGGTGCTGAAGAGCACAAGTGCCGAGGTGTTCATCTTCCCGACAACCGGCACAGGCGGCTGGGAAACGGCGTTGACCAACACGCTAAGCGCGGGCGATGCCGTGCTGGCGGCGCGGAACGGTATGTTTTCGCAACGTTGGATCGACATGTGTCAGCGCCACGGTCTGGACGTCCAAGTGGTCGAGACGTCCTGGGGCCAGGGCGTCCCTGCGGAGCGCTATGCGGAAATACTGGCGGCCGACATAAACCACAAGATCAAGGCGGTTCTGGCCACGCATAATGAAACCGCGACCGGCGTGCGGTCGGACATCGGGGCTATCCGTCGGGCGCTGAACGCGTCAGATCACCCTGCCATGCTGTTTGTTGATGGCGTGTCGTCCATCGGGTCGATGGACTTCCGTTTTGATGAGTGGGGCGTGGACGTGGCTGTGACCGGATCGCAAAAGGGGTTCATGCTGCCTGCTGGTCTGGGCATCGTCGGGTTCAGCGCCAAGGCGATGGAGGCCACGAACACCGCCAAGCTGCCGCGCACCTTTTTTGACGTTCATGACATGGCCAGGGGCTATGCCAACAACGCTTATCCCTACACGCCTGCAGTGGGCCTGCTGAACGGTTTGAATACCGCTTGCGGGATGCTGCTGGACGAGGGGCTGGACAATGTCTTTGCCCGGCATCACCGGATTGCCGAAGGCGTGCGGGCGGCAGTGGGCGCCTGGGGGCTGGAACTGTGCGCGGCGGGCCCGGATCTTTATTCCGACACGGTCAGCGCCATCCGCACGCCCGAGGGGTTCAACGCGACCAGCATCGTCAGCCACGCGGCAGATGCCTACGGCGTCGCCTTTGGTGTGGGTTTGGGGGAGGTTGCGGGCAAGGTGTTCCGCATCGGTCACCTGGGCAGCCTAACGGATGTCATGATGCTGTCGGGCATTGCCACGGCGGAAATGTGCATGGCTGATCTGGGGTTGGATATTCAACTGGGCTCAGGCGTGTCGGCGGCGCAGGAGTATTATCGCGTCAACCGCACGACCCGTCAGCAGGACGCGGCGTGATGAAGGATACGGCCATGTATATCCCGACCTTTGACGACGTACTGGCGGCGCAGGACCGGATTGCGCCATATATCCATCGCACGCCCGTTCTGACCTCGTCGTTCCTGAACGAATTGACCGGCGCGCAATTGTTTTTCAAATGCGAGAACTTTCAAAAGGCCGGAGCGTTCAAGGTGCGCGGTGCGTCGAACGCGGTGTTCGGTTTGTCCGAGGCCGATGTCGAGTTCGGCGTTTGCACTCATTCTTCGGGTAACCACGCACTATCGTTAAGCTATGCGGCAGGGCGGCGGGGCATCCCGTGCAACGTGGTAATGCCACGTACGGCGCCGCAGGCGAAAAAGGACGCGGTGCGCGGATATGGCGGCGTGATTACCGAATGCGACCCGTCCACCACATCGCGCGAGGCAGTCTTTGCCGAGGTGCAGGCGCGCACAAGGGGTGATTTTGTGCATCCCTACAATGATCCGCGGGTGATCGCGGGGCAGGGCACCTGTTCGCGCGAAATGATGGAACAGACGGACGGGTTGGATATTGTCATGGCCCCTATCGGCGGCGGTGGCATGATCTCTGGCACCTGCCTGACGTTGTCACATCTGGCACCAGAGGTGCAGATCATTGCCGCCGAGCCGGAACAGGCCGACGATGCCGCGCGCAGCTACCACGCCGGTCATATCATCGCCGACGACGCCCCCGAAACGATTGCTGACGGGCTGAAGGTGCCCCTGAAGGATCTGACATGGCATTTCGTGTCGAACCACGTCAGCGACATTCTGACCGCATCCGAAGATCAGATCGTGGAGGCCATGAAACTGACGTGGAAGCGTATGAAAATCGTGATGGAGGCCAGCAGCGCTGTGCCTCTCGCCACCATCCTTGCAAACAAGGACCGGTTCGCGGGCAAGCGGGTCGGAATCATCATCACCGGTGGGAACGTCGATCTTGACGCCCTGCCGTGGTCCAATTGAAGGAGCCAAAACCATGAACGCACCTGTTAACTTTGACGGCCTCGAAGTGGGCTATGACGTGCCAGCGCTGCCTGGCATGGATGCCGCCGACATTCAGACGCCCTGCCTTGTGCTGGATCTGGATGCGCTTGAACGCAACATTGTCAAGATGGGCGACTATGCCAGGGCGCACGGGATGCGCCACCGTGTGCACGGCAAGATGCACAAGTCGGTCGATGTGGCCAAGCTGCAGGAACGGCTGGGCGGGGCCGTTGGGGTCTGCTGTCAGAAGGTGTCCGAGGCCGAGGTGTTCGCACGGGGCGGGATCAAGGATATTCTGGTCTCGAACCAGGTCCGGGACGCCGCCAAGATCGACCGGGTGGCACGGCTGCCCAAGTTCGGGGCCCGCACAATCGTCTGTGTCGATGATGTGGCGAATGTGGCTGAATTATCGGCCGCGGCGGTCAAGCATGGCACCCAGATCGAAGTGCTGATCGAGATCGATTGCGGCGCGGGCCGTTGCGGCGTGACGACAACGGACGCCGTGATCGAGATCGCCAAGGCTGTGCAGGCGGCGGAGGGGCTGAAGTTTACGGGGATTCAGGCCTATCAGGGTGCGATGCAACATCTGAACAGCTTTGATGACCGCAAGGCCAAGCTCGACATCGCAATCGCGCAGGTGAAGGACGCGGTTGACGGGTTGGCGGCGCAAGGGATCACTTGCGATCTGGTCTCGGGCGGTGGCACGGGCAGCTATTACTTTGAGGCTAATTCGGGCGTTTATAACGAACTGCAATGCGGGTCCTATGCATTTATGGATGCCGACTATGGCCGGATACTGGACGACAAAGGCCAGCGGATTGACCAGGGTGAATGGGAAAACGCGTTCTTTATCCTCACGCAGGTCATGAGCCACGCCAAGGCTGACAAGGCGATTGTGGATGCGGGCCTGAAGGTGCAGTCGGTCGACAGCGGGTTGCCGGTGATCTTTGGCCGCACTGATGTGGAGTACGCCAAATGTTCCGATGAACACGGCGTGGTGTCGGACCCCGATGGCGTGCTGAAAGTCGGCGATAAGTTGCGGCTCGTGCCGGGGCACTGCGATCCAACTGCCAATGTGCATGACTGGTACGTCGGTGTGCGCGGCGACAAGGTTGAAACCCTGTGGCCCGTGTCGGCGCGCGGAAAGGCCTATTGATACCATCTGTTGAAGGCGGCAACCGGTCGCCTTCACATCCCTTACTGACCGGAGTCCCCCCAAATGCTAATCGTCCCTGAATGCGAAATCGCCAACTTGATGACCCGCGCCGCTGCTTTTGATGCCGTCGAACAGGTATTTGCCGCCATGGCGGCGGGGGATGCCTATAACTTTCCCGTCGTGCGCGAGGCGATCGGCCACGAGGATGCCCTGTATGGCTTCAAGGGCGGGTTTGATCGCGCGGGGCTGACGCTTGGGTTGAAGGCGGGCGGCTATTGGCCGAACAACCTGGAAAAGCGTGACCTGATCAATCACCAGTCCACGGTGTTTCTATTCGATCCCGATACGGGCAAGGTACGGGCGATGGTGGGCGGCAATCTGTTGACCGCCCTGCGCACGGCGGCGGCGTCATCCGTGTCGATCAAACATCTGGCGCGCAAGGATGCGCGGGTGATCGGCATGGTGGGGGCGGGCCATCAGGCAACGTTCCAGCTGCGCGCGGCACTGGAGCAGGGGGAATTCACGAAAGTAATCGGCTGGAACTATCATCCTGAAATGCTGCCCAACATCGAGAAGATCGCCAATGAGGCGGGCATCCCGTTTCAGCCGGTCGATCTGCCCGACATGATCGAGGCGGATGTGATCATTTCCATCACCTCGGCATTTTCCCCGTCGTTGATGGCCGATCATGTGGCGCCGGGCTGTCATCTGGCGTGCATGGGCACCGACACCAAAGGCAAGCAAGAGGTCGAGGCGGCGCTTCTGGCGCAGGCGACGGTCTTTACCGACGAGGTCGCGCAATCGGTGTCGATCGGCGAGGCACAGCATGCGGTGGCGGCAGGGCTGATTGCACAAAGCGATGTGCACCAGCTTGGGGCGGTGATAAACGGGACCCATGCGGGGCGGATCAGCGCCGATCAGATTACGCTCTTTGACGGGACCGGCGTGGGCTTGCAGGATCTGGCTGTTGCGGCGGCGGTTGTTGATATGGCTGTTGCGCAAAAGATCGCGATCGAGGTGGATTTTTAGGGTCTAACCCAAAGACTTTACCCCATAATGAAGTCGTGGGGTCAGGTTTCTCATGCGTGGTAAACCATGCCATCTCAAACACCACGCGCGCAAAGACTTGATAAGATTAGCAATAGTCAGTTTGTATCATAGCAAGAAGCTTTTCTTAGCTTATCGGTCTCCCACCGATCCGCAGTGTTTCATTGGAACATAAGCCTGACGCGCAGGTTAAACCGTTAGGCGCTTTAATCCGGTGGGTGCGCTTTCGGCGCTAGTACCTAGATTTTTGGTGCGCACGATATTTCGCAGCAGAGGGCTTCCAATGACAGAATTCACACGCCGAAACTTACTGACCATGATCGGGGCAACGGCGGGTAGTACCGCCATGTATCATGCAATGACGTCAATGGGGTATGCGGCACCCTCCGACTACAGTGGGCCAATCAAACTGGATGGCGATCCCCAGGGTGCGAAAGTGCTTGTTCTAGGAGCTGGCCTAGCTGGTTTGACGGCGGCCTATGAAATGCGCGCTGCTGGCTACGAGGTCGAAGTACTGGAGTTTCGCGAAAAGGTAGGTGGCAGGTGTTGGACACTGCGTTCCGGTGACAGCTTCACCGAGCTTGGCGGGGCGACACAGAATGTCGATTTTGCCGAAGGCAATTACATCAATCCCGGCCCATGGCGCCTGCCGCATGATCACCACGCGGTGCTGGACTATTGCAAACGGCTGAAAGTACCGCTGGAGCCTTTCATTCAGTTGAATTACAACTCCTACCTCCATAAATCCGATGCCTTTGACGGCAAACCTCAACGCCTGCGCCATATCAAAAGCGACTATCGCGGCCATGTCTCGGAATTGCTGGCCAAAGGGATCAATCAAGGGGATCTTGATAAGCTGGTCAGCAGCGATGATCGCGAGGTCTTGATCGAGAGCCTGCGCAGCTTTGGTGCTCTCAACGAGCAGAATGAATATGTGAAAAGCTTGGAAACAAGCGTTTATCGCGGTTATGGCAAGCAACCGGGCGGCGGTGTCGGTGCTGAACCTGAAGCATCCGACCTGCTTGATCCTCAACAAATCGTCCAGTCGCGCCTGTGGGAATATCTTGCGACGCACGAGACTGTCGACCATCAAGCGCCCATGTTCCAGCCGGTTGGTGGCATGGACGGAATTGCAAGAGGTTTTGAGCGTGAGGTTGGGGATCTCATTACATACAACGCAAAAGTTGTCTCGTTGCAGCAAGATGAGAACGGTGTAACCGTCACGTGGGAAAATACCAGTGATGGCGGAACGCAGACAAGTACCGCGGACTATTGCGTTTGCACCATCCCTTTCTCGGTCCTTGGACAGATCGACCATAACCTTTCGGGTGGTTTGGCGGATACGATCAGCACGATGTACTATAACGGCTCCACGAAATGGGGCTTGGAGTTCAAGCGCCGTTTCTGGGAAGAGGACGAGAACATCTATGGCGGGATAAGCTATACCGATCAGGCGATCAGCCAGATCAGTTACCCTTCAACCGGCTATTTGTCGGACGGACCCGGTGTCCTTTTGGGCGGGTACACATGGCGTGGTGAGAACAGCTATAAGTTCAACGCAATGCAGCCTGATGAGCGGCTGGAATGGGCGCTACGCCAAGGCGAAAAAATCCATCCCCAGTATCGGGAGGAATTCAAGACCGGGGTCAGTGTGGCCTGGCACAAGGTGCCATGGGTTCTCGGCTGTTCCGGCGTCTGGGAAAACCGCGAAAACTACGATGAAGCGGTCAAGATCGATAACCGCGTGGTCTGCGCGGGCGAGCATCTGTCCTATCTGCCCGCGTGGCAGGAAGGAGCGATTCTCTCTTCCCTCGACGCAATCTCGCGTCTCCATGACAAGGTAATCAACGGGTGAAGCAATGCGACAGAAATTTATCACAACTTTAGTACTGTGCGCCCTCAGCACTCAACCTGTCTGGGCACAAACCAGCGATCCCTCCGATACCGGTCAAACGACGTCATCCGCAGAGCAGTCGCAAACCGAAGCACGGCCTCAAGAACGTGACCTGACCGAGATGGCCGACGGTGGTGAAGAATGGGTTCAGGAATATACCAGCAGCGATGGAGAAGAATTGTACCAGTCGCTATGTTCCGGTTGTCATATGACTGATGGGGCGGGCGCTGTCGGTGCGGGAGCATATCCGGCACTGAGAGATAACCCTAACCTCGAATATGCTGGCTATGCAACGTACATCATCGTCAACGGGCAGAAAGCAATGCCGAGCCTTGGGCATTTCCTTGATGATGAACAGGTGGTTGCCATCACCGATTACCTTCAGACAAACCTAGATAACGATTACGACCCGGATGGGACGGTCGAAGCAGTTGCGGGTATTCGCCCCGCTGAACCAGTAAACCAAAATACGGAGGAACACGAATGATCCACAAAATGCTCTCCCCCCTCGCCGCTGCGCTGACGCTTTCCGCAGCGGGAGCCTTCGCTCAGAGTTCAGAGGTGGTCCGTCATGGGTTGCCGGATTCTGATTTCCCGATTCTGCAAGCTGTCGAAATTCCTGCGGATGCAACATTGGTTTACCTAAGTGGCACTGTGCCGGAGGTGATTGACGATAGTGCGGAAAGTGGGTCGCCCGAACAGTTTGGTGACACCGCCGCCCAGTCCGAAAGTGTGCTCGCTGCGATCAAGAGAAAACTCGCTGCGATCGACCTTGATATGGGGGATGTAGTCAAAATGCAGGCTTATCTCGTCGCACCAGAAGGGGAGGATGCTATGGATTTTCAAGGCTTTATGGACGGCTATACGCAGTTTTTTGGCACCGAGGACCAACCAGATCTGCCTACCCGTTCTGTCTTCGAGGTAGCGGGTCTGGCAAACCCATCTTGGCTTGTCGAGATTGAAGTTGTCGCAGTTCGTCTGGGCCAGTGAGGTAACTGCTCAAAGGAGAGAGCGTCAATTTCGGTCCAAAGCATGGGTTTTTGGGCCGCCCTTATTCAGAGGTCGCGATCCGGTATTGCCAACTTAACGACACTGACCTGTGAAGGTCGCCAAGTGTGATTTTTCAGGCCGTCATTTCGAGCGCATAACCGTGCCGCAGGTCGAAGGCATCGGACCTTGCGAGGCGGTATGAGACGTTGGAGAGGCGGTAGCGGCGGTGCCTAAACATTGTGTTGATTTGATCGTGGGCCACGAGGAACCTTTGCGTCTGTCGGATCGATTTGAACCGACCCATGACCTTCTCTCGTTTGCGGGGCGGCCGATGCGAACCCTCTATGCGGTTGTTGAGCCCTTTGTGTGCCCGAAGATGTGGTGGCTAAGGTGCTGTTCCTGTGTTCCCCGGACGGAAGTAACATATCGGGCCAAGCGCTTAGTGCTTGCGGAAATGTCGAAACGCTCTAATCACCCGGAATCGAAGTGCGGTTCATTGTTTTGAGGCAGAAGCGTTTCACGGAAGCGAGGATTTCATTAGCCGATTTGACCCATTTGTATGGCTTTGGGTCATCGTTGTGTGCGTCGATGAAGGCCATAATGTCGGCTTCCAATTCGGCCACCGACCGATGTACGTCGCGTTGCTGCTATATCTATGTCGACACGCGCACCGCGGACGTGCACATCGCGCGGTTGCGCAAGGCATTGAAGGTTCACGGCTGATCGGACCGAATTGGAACGGTGCGCGGCGCGGGTTACGCGTTGGGGTTATGATCGGGTCGGCCTCTTATCGTAGCCCACCCATTCATAATAATACATAATTAACCTTATGGGAAAACAACTTGTGTAGCCGCAAAGCGATAATGTCACCCCTAAGCAAAGCAGAAGTGTCACTCTCTTGTTCAAATGAGCAATGGGAGATTGGACATGGGATGGGTGATGATGAGCGAGCGCGAGTTGAATCGGATAGAGGTTTTGGCGCAGGT
>JAGXHB010000204.1 GCA_024636425.1 Roseobacter sp. | reverse complement strand
GCCGCATTTTGCAGGGCAGATAGACCTGAGCGAACTTGAACAAGGGGCGCTGCTGACGGTTGATGCGGTAATTTATCCTTGGGTCGGAAAGCCCTTCACCATTTCGCTGGATGCGGATCCTTACCCCTCGCCAAACCTGACCACGTTGAAAATCCTGAATGACAGGCTGGGGGAATACGGCACTGCGATCGCCTATGTGGATGGGGTTGCGGGCAGTGATGCGAGCGGTGTGGTGTCCGACGTCGCGACCGCTGCGCAAACTGCGCCCTTTGCGACGATTGCGGCTGCGGTCACGGCGGTCAAAGGGTTCAACGACACGGCATACGGACGCGCCAACGACGTCGGCGGTGGGGTCATCAGGCTGGCAGAAGGCGTGCACACCCATACGCCCTTCAAGGCTCAGGGGACGGCAGCCGACATACCGCTTGTGATCGAAGCATCAGACCCTGCGAAACGCGCCACCACAATCCTGACCGACGGAGGAACCAGTACATTCAACGGTATCCCGACGTTGTTGAAACTGCGCAACCTGACACTTTTGAAAACCGGCGCGAGTGTGGTTTTCCTCGACAGCGGAGCGACCTCCGCTGACAGCCTGCTGGTGACCGAGAACTGCATCTGGGATGGCAACGGGACAAGCTATTATGGTGCCTGGGTCTACCGCGTGGGCCGCTTTGTCCAGATCAACTGCGCGATCGGGCCGGGTGGCGATCCGAAACAGGGGAGCTTTTTCTCCACGGAAGCAATTATGGGCATCGCGATCGGCTGTCATGGATGCGCGGGCACCATCTTCTATCAGGCGGCAGGCTGCGCGGCCCTGTCAGAGTTCAATTTGCGCAGCGCGTTGGGAGCCAGACCGGCCATGACGGGGGTTTTTCTTGGGTGGAACGTGTTTTCCAACGGGGCAACGGTCAATCCGATCATCTACGTCGGGTCGGAAATAGGGCCGCGCGGCTTGGCCTTTGTCGGCAATCTGGTCGAAAGCTGGGGCTCCGCTACGAATGCAGCGATCCGTTTGAATGCAGACAGCGACACAAATCCGGCTGAAAATATTGTTCTCATGCACAATACGGTCGTCGGAGAACGGGCAAACCTGCTGTACCTCGATGGGAATATGAACATCGACAAGTCTGCTTATGTCCGCTTCAATGTTTTTCATCGCTACAATGTCAAAGGCGATGTCTTCGCCAGCCACGGAGAAAATACCGGTAACTGGGCTGCACGGTTCAAGGTCGGTTGGCACAGTAATGCGACGCTCGACGGATCCAATAACTCAGGTGAGTTTGGGCCTGCTTCGTGGCTGGGCGAGATACCATCAACCGGCGAGACAACGGGCACCAGCCCTATGTGGCAGCAAGACCATTCGCACAGCGGAGAAAACTCCGGCGGCGGTATCTATATCCCGGTTGCAGGCCACACGCTGCCTGTCGTCCCGCCGGGTGCTGCGGCCTATCCGACCGATCTGTTCGGACATCAGATCATCGCCGGGCAATCACCGATAGGGGCGGTGCAGCCGACCTTCTGAGGGCCGTTCAGGATATTCCTGTTTCCTTTACCTCAGGATGTGGCCGAATAGTGCGGGTAGAATATCGTCGATGTCAGGTGCTGCGCGCATCCGTTCACGCACTTATTGCGACGCATCACGGTTTACCCAATCAACCAGCAGTTCTCGGCATGGACATTTGCGTTGCCGCCTGATTAGGTTTTCTGATGTCGGTTCGACCCTCGGTCGGACCGCTTTCGTCAGTTCAATCGGTATCGGGAGGATACATTATGGATCGCCGTTCATTTATCAGAAATGCGGGTGTGGTTGGTGTTGGTGCAGCGGCAAGCACCTTGGCCGCTCCGGCAGTTGCGCAAGGCAATATTACTTGGCGCATGGTCACAACCTGGCCCAAGAACTTTCCTGGTCTGGGTGTGGGCGCGCAGCGTCTGGCAGACCGTGTCACGGCCGCTTCGGGTGGGCGCCTGACTGTTCAGGTCTTTTCCGCGGGCGAACTTGTGCCCCCGCTTCAGTCGCTGGACGCCGTCATTGATGGCACTGCCGAAATGAGCCACGGCGCAGCCTATTACTGGCAGAACAAATCGCCTGCGCTGTCGTTCTTTACCGGCGTTCCCTATGGCATGACCACACCGGAACTGACGGCATGGATGCGTTACCTTGGCGGTCAGGAAATCTGGGACGAGATCTATGACCAGTTCGGCGTTCAGGGCTTTTTGTCGGGCAACACCGGCACCCAGGCAGGCGGTTGGTTCCGCGACGAGCTGAACAGCGTCGAAGACGTGAAAGGCATCCGTTTCCGGACACCCGGCCTTGGCGGTCGCGTCTGGGAGAAACTGGGGGCGACAGTCACCAACATGGCTGCGGGCGAGATCTTTCAGGCGCTTCAGTCCGGCACGCTTGATGCTGCTGAATTTGTCGGCCCCTACAACGATCTTGCACTTGGGTTCTATCAGGTTGCCAAGAACTACTACATGCCGTCCTTCGTGGAACCTGGTCTTGCGACGGAACTGGTCGTCGACAAGAAGAAATATCAGGAACTACCGGACGACCTGCAGGCGATCATCCGTGACATCTGCCAGGCCGAATATGACCAGGTGTCGGCTGACTTCTATGCCAACGATCCAAGGGCACTGAAAACGCTGGTCGATGATCACGGTGTCATGGTCCGCGACTTCCCCGAAGACATCATGGAAGCCGGTGCCAAGGCATCCATCGAAGTGATCGAGGAACTGCGGTCGAGCGACGATCCGTTGGTCAAAAAGACCACCGAAAGCTTTATCGAGGCGTTGAACCTTGTGCGTAACCGCACCGAAGGCATTGACGCACCGTTTACCGTCGCGCGTGAGAAATACCTCAAGTACTGATTTCAGTCAGACCGAAACGACAAAAGGCCCGGTGGAAACACCGGGCCTTTTGCATTCTGAGACCTGCCTGATGCGTTAATTTGCAATCAGACGGGGCAACCATGTCACGATCCCCGGGAAGATGAACAGGATCGCAATCGCCACAATCTGCAAGCAGACAAAAGGCAGGATGCCCTTGTAAATCGCGCTGGTTGGCAAGGTCGCCGGCGCAACACCGCGCAGGTAGAACAGTGCAAACCCGAAAGGCGGGGTCAGGAACGACGTTTGCAGGTTCACCCCGACCAGAACACCCAGCCATACCGGATCAACATCCAGCGCCAGCAACACCGGTGCCGTGATCGGGATCACGATGAAGATGATCTCGAACGTGTCCAGGATGAACCCGAGGAAGAACATGATCATCATCACAACGACAACGGCTGCCATCGTGCCACCGGGCAGGTTGCTCAGGAATTCATGCACCAGATTGTCGCCGCCCATCATCCGGAAGACGACGGAAAAGACCGACGCGCCCAGAAGGATGATAAAGACCATGCTGGTGATCGTCGCAGTTGCGATCACCGTCTCGTTCAGGGTCTTGAAGGACAGACGCCAGCGCAGCGCCGCAAGGATCATCGCACCGACCGCCCCTACCGAGGCCGCTTCGGTCGGCGTGGCAATGCCGCCAAGGATGGACCCGAGGACTGCAAGTACCAGCAAAAGCGGGGGAACCAGTGCAACGAAAACCTCGCGCAGAAGCTCGCCCTTTTCATCTGCGGGCACAGGCGTCGCGGGGCAGGATTCCGGGTCGGTGATGGCCTTGAAGATCACCCAGAGCAGATAAAGCGAGACCAGCAGCATCCCCGGCAGCAACGCGCCGGCAAAAAGGTCACCGACAGAAACAGGCACCGGCGCAAAGTTACCCTTGGCCATCTGCACCTGACTGTTGATGCCGGACAGCATATCCCCCATGAAGATCAGCACGGTCGAGGGTGGAATGATCTGGCCCAAGGTGCCGCTGGCGCAGATGACGCCACTGGCAAGCTTGGGGTCATAGCCCGCGCGCAACATCGCAGGCAAAGAAATCAGGCCCATCGTCACAACCGTGGCACCAACCACGCCGGTCGACGCGGCCAGCATCGCGCCCACAAGCACAACCGAAATACCAAGGCCGCCGCGCAGGTTGCCGAAAAGCTTGCCCATCGTCAGCAACAACTGTTCGGCGATCTGGCTGCGTTCCAGCATGACTCCCATGAAGATGAAGAGCGGCACCGCCACCAGCACTTCGTTCGTCATGAAGCCGATATAGCGGTTCGGCAAAGCGCCGAAATTCGACGGGTCAAAAATATCGAGCGCGAGGCCAACGGCACCGAACAGCAGGGAAACCCCGGCCAGGGTGAACGCGACGGGAAAGCCCAGCAGCAAAAAGCCGATCACGCCAAAGAACATCAACGCGGCGAGAATCTCGCCGATCAGAATAGGATCCATTACACGGCACCTTTGGTTGGGGCGGAGGGGGCCATGTCTTCGCTGTACTGCATGCGCTTGGGCACAAGCTGTTCATTTCCTGTGATGACAAGGACAGACCGGATGATCATGGCAACACCCTGAAGGGCAATCAGAGCGGCGAACAGGATGACAAATGACTTGAGGATGAAGAGGCCCGGCATACCGCCCACATTCGCCGACGCTTCGGTATAGCTCCACGACCGCAGGACAAAGGGCATCGAATAGACGTAGACGACCCAGGAAAAGGGAAACAGAAACAGGACTACGCCCAGAAGATCGGTCAGCGCGCGGGTTCTCACCTTGGCGGGACGATAGAAAATGTCCACGCGCACGTGATCATCACGCAACAGCGCAAATCCGGCCACAGCGGTAAACATCGCACCATTCAGCCAGATATAGAGATCCTGCATCCAGACATAACTGATCGCAAAAACGTAGCGCTGGACGACCACGGTGAAACAGACGGCGACGATTCCCAGCGACAGCCAGGCAAACGTTTTGCCAATGATATTGTTGAGCGCGCAGATAACTGCGGCCACTCCGGCAAGAAAACGCATTTCAACCCCCTGTTTGGTAACTCCCAGCCGCTTCAATCAAAGGACGGGGGCCGAAAGTCAAGAAAAGAGAACTGGAAGTAGCAATCACTTTTGCTGGGAACGCCCCTGCTCGCACCCGTCAAGGGGCCGGACCAGCGCCAGAACATGGGTTGGTCCGCCAGCCCCGAAAACAACTTTTGGTAGGCATTTACCCTGAACAGGGGAGTGCCGCGCCAAATGAATAATCAGATGATCCGGCCCATTGAGGCAAGAATGTGGCGGTCCGCTGATCGCATTCTTGCCCGTTTTCTCGATTTTCTGAAGAATGGATGCAGCATGAATTTCACTACTTTCGCAAAGGCCATCATTTTGAGCGCGACAATCGTGTCCTTGGGTGGTTGTCTGGGCAGCAGCTCGGGCTCCGGCGTGACGCCGACGACGCCGACAACAGGCGGCGGGACATCCACGGGTGGGGGCACCTCCACAGGTGGGGGCACGACGACTGGCGGCGGCGGCACGACTGGCGGCGGAACTGGCGGGACGATCACCGCAAGCGACTTTGACAGCAAGAACCTGAGCTATATTTTCCTGCCATCCACCGCTCAGCCGATCACTGGCACCGCAAGTTACAACGGCAAGGTATCCGTCCTGACCTTGGCGAATGCAACAAATCAACAAGAAGCGCTGTATGGCGACGTAAACATGGACGTCAATTTCGGAACCGGCGTTGCCAAACCCATAACCGGAACCGTGAGCAATTTCGCGGGCAAGGTAAATGGTGTGGACACGACAATTGCCGGCACGCTCAGCACAGCCAATGCTGCCGCGACAGACCCCAACCGGATTGATGCAAACCTTAACACTGCGACGGGGATCACGCTGACAAGCCTGACCGCCACGTTTAACGGCGACCTTGCAGGGCCCCAGAATAAGCTGACTGGCAACGCCAATATGGTGCTGAACGGTAATTTCAAAGAAGCGAACGGGCAGAAACTCTCGGGCGGGAACGGTACGATCATAAACTCGAACGGGTCTCAGGTGCTCAACAGTTCTGGCGCGTTTTACGCGGACAAGCAGTAACTCTTCATGTCCGCAAGTCGGGCAATAAGATGCTTTCTGTTGGGGCTGGGCTTGTTGTTGGTCCAGCCCTATCCTGCGATTGCGCAGCAGGGCATCTGGGCGCAAGCGGTCCAGATGATGCGCACGAACCATCCGCAAGGCGCACTCCCCCTGCTTGAGAAGCTGGTTTCGGCACAGCCACAAAACAAGGAATACCGCTTCGAACTGGCCTATGCGCTGTTTCTGCTGGGCAAGGACTTCCGCGCCCGCTGGCATCTGGAACAGGTTCGGGGGGCCGATCTGACTTCGCAAGAGACACAGCTCGTAGGCCGGCTTCTTTCCGAAATCGCAGCGCGGGCAGTCTGG
>JAGXHB010000203.1 GCA_024636425.1 Roseobacter sp. | reverse complement strand
TGACATTCTGGCCACCCTGCCAGAGCTGCCCGATGCCAAGAAGCTGCGGTTTATCAAGGATTTCGGCCTCAGCGACTATGATGCATCTGTCCTGACGGCTGATCTGGACAGCTCCAGCTATTTCGAGGCGACAGCACAGGGACGCGACGGCAAGATGGCTGCGAACTGGGTTATCAACGAGCTGTTCGGCCGCCTCAAGAAGGACGACCGCGACATCACGGACAGCCCCGTCACGCCCGCCCAGTTGGGCGGTGTGATCGACCTAATCGCCTCTGACGCGATTTCGGGCAAGATCGCCAAGGACTTGTTCGAGATCGTCTATACCGAAGGCGGCGACCCGGCGGTCATCGTCGAAGAGCGCGGCATGAAGCAGGTGACGGATACCGGTGCGATCGAGGCTGCAGTGGACGAGATCATCGCCGCCAACCCCGATCAGGTCGCCAAGGCGCGCGAAAATCCCAAGCTGGCGGGCTGGTTCGTCGGTCAGGTGATGAAAGCGACAGGCGGCAAGGCAAACCCCAAAGCCGTCAACGAAATTGTCGCGAAAAAACTGCAAGGCTGAGGTTGGCCCCGGAATTTTTCAAAAATTCCGGGCCGTTTTCTTGCAAAGAAAACGCCCTATCCAGCGAACTGAAAGGCCGATAGATGGACACTCCCTTCCGATCCTCGCTCCGCCGGGTCAAACCTGAATGGATCGACTTCAACGGTCACCTGAACATGGCCTATTATTCGGTCCTGATGGATAACGCCGTCGACGACGCCTATGCGCAGGTCGGGTTCGGCCCTGACTATCAAAAACAGGGCTGCACGACCTATGTTGCTGAATTTCACGTCTGCTATCTGCGCGAACTGCATGAAGGCGCGCAAACCTATTGCACCTTCCAGCTGCTCGATTTCGACGAGAAACGTTTCCACAGTTTTACCGAGCTTTGGCACGAGGACGGCTGGCTTGCCGCCACAGGCGAGGCGCTGACGCTGCATGTCGATCAGTCCGGCCCCCGCGTTGCGCCGATGCCGGACACCATCCTTGCAAAACTGGACCAGATGAAGCGCGCGCATGCCAGCCTGCCTTATCCTGATCGTGCGGGCCGCAAGATCGGTCTGAAACGGGCTGTGCCGCCACCGGTGACATGAAGCGCCGAACGGCTTTCCCTGAGGGAACGACCCTGCTAAAAAAGCTGCGACGCTTCGCTTGGGGACACTGATGCCGCGCTACGAATACAAGGTCGTACCTGCCCCGAACAAGGGCCTGAAGGGCAAGAACGTGAAGGGGGCGGAAGCCCGCTTTTCCCATGCACTGCAAGAGCTTATGAACGGGCTTTCGGGCTATGGCTGGGAATATCAGCGCGCCGAAACGCTGCCGTCCATTGAACGCGCCGGCCTCACCGGCTCCACCACCGAATGGCGCAACGTGCTGGTCTTTCGCCGCCTGCGGGAGACGGACACCGAAGCTTTCAGCCCGGAACTGCTGCCCTCGCCCGAGACCTTTGTGCCGCAAGAGGATCCCGTTGAAGCGAAGAAAGCCGAGATCGCGAGAAACCCCAAACAATACGACGGCTTTTTCGAGGGCGAGAATGGCGTCGAGGCGCTGGATGATCTGAAGAACGCGCCATCCGTGCTCAGCACGTTGGCGTCACGGCGCAAAAAGCCCGCCGTGACCACTGCCGCCGCCGATGAGGTTACCGCCGACGATCAACCGCCCACGCCGAAAGATCCCGAAACCTTGCGGCAGGACGCCCAGAAAAGCCTCCGGTCGAAAGACTAGGTTCCCAGATCAAGCGCCAGCGCATGAATGCGGCTGATCAGATCGGGCCCAAGCGCATCATGCACCGACCGGTGTCGCGCAATCCTGCTCATCCCCTTGAAATGGTCCGAGCGGATCTTCACATTAAAGTGGCTTTCGCCGCCTTCCTGGTGGCCTGCGTGGCCCCTGTGACTTTCACTATCATCAATGACGCTTAGCTCTGACGGGGCAAAAGCCTGCCTAAGCCGGTCTTCAATTTCTTGAGTTACTGACATTTTTTCGCACAGCCCCCTTCAATCTCACGCCGCAAGGTCTAAACTGACCAGCCTGAGTCGGAAAGGTCCATATCATGCCCAAGCCTGATCCCTTTGGATTCGACATGTCCGTGTCGTCCTCCAAAAAGAAGAACCCCCGCGGTCGCCGGGGGATGTCCGGTGCGTCCGAGACATCGCAGCGCGTCTGTTCACACGAAGGCTGTGAGGAGCCCGGCAAGTATCGTGCGCCCAAGGCCCCAGATGTGCTGGATGACTATTTCTGGTTCTGCCAGCAGCACGTGCGTGAATATAACCTCAAATGGAATTTCTTTGACGGCACGACCGAAGCTGAACTGAACGCCCAGATGTCCAAGGACAAGGTGTGGGAACGCTCGACCAAGCCCTTGGGTGATCCCGAGGCACGGGCCTGGGCCCGGCTAGGCATTGAAGACCCGCATCAGGTATTGGGCAAGAACGCCACGCAGAACCCCGGCAAGGGGCCCGCTGCGGGCCGCAGGTTGCCCCCCACCGAACGCCGTGCCATCGAAATTCTGGATGCCAAGGACAACTGGACCAAACCCGAGGTGCGCAAGGCCTATAAAAAGCTGATCAAGGTGCTGCATCCTGACATGAACGGCGGCGATCGCAGTCAGGAAGAACAGTTGCAAGAAGTCGTCTGGGCGTGGGACCAGATCAAGGGCAGCCGCAACTTCAAGGACTGATCGCAGGGCGGCTTCACCCACAGCCCGCCGGGGGCATCGGCAGAGCGTACACCGTCGTTTTGCGATGCATGCCACCGACCCGCGACAGTCAGGCACACGCCGAGATTGCCGCACGGGTGAATTGGCCCTTTCCCTCACGCCCAAGAAAGATATGTTGCCTAACGATATCGCCCCTGATCCGCAGGGCGCGCCACAGCATGAAGGACACGAATGACATGGCCGAGACCTCATTGGATCTTAACGCAAAACCCACCAAAGAGATCTCGGTACGCGACGTCTTTGGCATCGATACAGATATGATCGTGCATGGATTTGAAGACCGCACCAGCCGGGTGCCGGACTGCGACAGCACCTACAAGTTCGACCCCGACACCACGCTGGCCATTCTGGCGGGCTTCAATCACAACCGCCGCGTCATGGTGCAGGGTTATCACGGCACGGGCAAGTCGACGCATATCGAACAGGTCGCCAGCATGCTGAACTGGCCCTGCGTGCGCGTGAACCTTGACAGCCACATCAGCCGGATCGATCTGATCGGGAAGGACGCGATCAAACTGGTCGACGGCCAGCAGGTCACCCATTTTCAGGAAGGCATCCTGCCTTGGGCGCTGCGCAATCCGACCGCGATTGTTTTCGATGAATACGATGCGGGCCGTGCAGACGTGATGTTCGTCATCCAGCGTGTCTTGGAAGTGGACGGAAAGCTGACACTGCTGGACCAGAACCAGGTGATCGAACCGCACCCCTATTTCCGTATTTTCGCGACCGCCAATACCGTCGGTCTGGGCGATACGACCGGACTTTACCACGGCACACAGCAGATCAACCAAGGCCAGATGGACCGTTGGTCACTGGTCGCGACGCTGAACTACCTGAGCATTGACGCCGAAACCGCGATCGTCTTGTCTAAGAACCCGCATTACAACACTGAAAAAGGCCGCAAGACGATCAAGCAGATGGTGACCGTCGCCGACCTGACACGCACCGCCTTCATGAACGGTGACCTGTCGACAGTCATGTCCCCGCGTACCGTGATCGCATGGGCCCAGAACGCCGAGATTTTCCGCAACGTGGGCTATGCCTTCCGCCTGTCGTTCCTCAACAAGTGCGACGAGCTTGAGCGGCAGACGGTGGCCGAGTTCTATCAGCGTCTTTTCGACGAGGAACTTCCCGAAAGCGCTGCGACCCTGAGCCTTGGCTAGACGCCACATCAACTGCCTGTGCGCCATCCTAATGACAGGATCGGGCGCACAGGCGGCCCCTGACGAAGCGCTTTACCCTGCGGCGCAATGCGCCGCACTCTGGCTCGGGTTCAGCGAATATGCGAAAAGATCCCCATTTCTGGACTACAATCCCGATGACCTGAAACGTTCGGACGTGTTTCGCAGGATCGCATTATCCCTTTCTCCCGACCGGCAACCTCTGATCGACCAGACGATTGCAACGGAACGCGCGGCAATGGCGCTGTTGGTCGAAGCGATGATCTACGGCGGAGACGCGCAATCACGCGACGTTTTCGAGAGGTTGACGCAACGCTGTGAAGACTTTGCCGCACAGTATCCCGAAATATCCGATCCCGATTGAGAGCGCCTCACGGTGACATTGGTTCGGACACCCCAAAAAAGAAAGCGCCCCCTGAACGATCAGGGGACGCTTCGATGCTTTGTGTGCCATCAAACCTTCGACGAGGGTCTGACTGTTGCTGTCAGCGCGGTTATTCGGAAACCGGCATGCTGGCACCTTGGCTTGCAGCAGCTTGATCTTCCGCCGTTACAAAGGCGTCCGCTGCTTCAAGGTCGGCTTTCGTGGCGCTGGACATCAGGCGCACGGTGCCGTTTTCATCAGTGGTGGTCGACATGCTTGCCATCTCGATTGCGACATCCTTTTGACCAAGGCCAAGGAAACCACCCACACCGATCACGACACCCTCGACAGAACCGTCAAGATTCACGATCAGGTCGTCGATATCACCGATCGACTCACCCTCTGACGAATAGACCGAGCTGCCGATCAGGTTCTGTGCCAGAATGGTGTTTTCGCTTTGCATGGTGATCTGACCTTCGACCGGCTTGGCGGGCTCTTCCGCGTCGGTCTCGGCCATATCCGCGTTGTCGGTCATTGCAGGATCAGCAGCCGTATCGGTGTTTTCACCCGCATTATCCATTGTGGGTGCGGCCGGATCTGCGGACTGCGCCGTATCACCTGTTGCAGGCGCTGTGTCGTCATTTGCTTCGACATCATCGCCGGTGATTGGCCCATCAGACTGTGCCTGATCTGTGGCACCGTCTGTCATGGGTTCAGTTGCCGAACCATCCGCAGGCGCTTCGGTCGTCGACTGCGCTGTGGTGTCGTCGGAATTCGTATCGGTACTTTGTGCAAAGCCCAGAACGGGAGCTGTGGACAGAAGCGCGATAAGGGCAACGCGGCTGGTTGTTTGCTTAACGGTATTCATGGTCTTTCTCCTTGGTTACGAACCCCCGTTCTTGCAAACCATCCGTTGTTTTGCGCGTCGAAGGTAATGTGCAGAGTTAACCTTTCGTCGCACCCCTCGGTTCCCGGCTATAATTCCGGCTGCGGCGGAAACCTGCCGGTGGGCCGGAGAGCCTGCATATCCTCTCCACGCCTTTGACCCTGCTCCGAAAACCTGCCACAGATATGCCATCCGCAGCCGAGGTCCCGAGTATGAGCAAATCAGACAACCCCGCCGACGCCTTCAAGAAAGCGCTTGCCGAAGCGACGAAGGTGATGTCCCACGATCCGGATCTTACGGTCAGCTATTCCGTCGATCCTTCGGGCCTGTCAGGCGATGCGATGCGCCTGCCACAGGTCAGCCGTCGCATGACCCGCGACGAGGTGATGCTTGCGCGTGGCACGGCGGACGCGCTGGCGTTGAACCGGCGCTATCACAACGGACAGACCCATTCGAAATACCTGCCCGCCGGTGACATGGCGCGCGATCTTTACGAAGCGATGGAAACCGCCCGTTGCGAGGCCGTTGGTGCCCGCGACATGCCCGGCACCGCCGGCAATATCGACGCCAAGATCAAACACGAATCCCTGCGCAAGGGGTATGATCAAGCCAAGCAACCCAGCGACGTGCCGCTCGCCACCGCTGCGGGCTATCTGGTGCGCCACCTTGCCACAGGCCGCGACATGCCCGCCGGGGCTGCCAACGCGATGGAGCTTTGGCGCGGCTATATCGAGGATCAGGCCGGGGGCACGCTTGAGACGCTGAACGAAACGCTGGACGATCAGGCCGCCTTTGCCCGCTTTGCCCGCAAGATGATCATTGATCTGGGGTATGGCGACCAGCTGGGCGACGACCCCGACGCGTCCGATGAGGATCAGGACGAAGCCGAAGAAGAAGGCACCGAAGAGGAGCAGGATCCCGACAGCACAGGCCAGGACGACGAAGATGCCGACGCCTCGCCCGAATCCTCGCAGGAAGAACAGCAGGACGCGTCGCAGGCGCAGGTCAACATGGACGACATGGCCGATCAGGAGCTTGGCGACGAAGCCGAAATGCCCGATGGCGACGCCCCGATGGAGCCGCCTGCCCCACCTGCCGCATCCGATGCCGACCCGAATTATCTGGTCTATCAGACCGATCATGACGAGGTGATCGGTGCCGAGGAACTGGCCGAGCCCGCTGAGCTGGAACGCTTGCGCGCCTATCTTGACCAACAGCTTGAGCCGCTGAAAGGCGCAGTGAGCCGGCTTGCCAACAAACTGCAACGCCGCCTGCAAGCCCAGCAGAACCGGTCGTGGGAATTTGATCTGGAGGAAGGTACGCTGGATGCTGGCCGTCTGGCGCGGATCGTGGCGAACCCGACAACACCGCTATCGTTCAAGGTCGAGAAAGACACCGAATTCCGCGATACCTGCGTGACGCTGCTGCTGGACAACTCAGGCTCAATGCGGGGTCGTCCGATCTCCATCGCGGCGATCTGCGCCGATGTTCTGGCCCGCACGCTGGAGCGCTGTAACGTCAAGGTCGAGATCCTGGGCTTTACCACCCGCGCCTGGAAAGGCGGGCAAGCCCGCGAAGCATGGCTGAACGACGGTCGCCCCGTGCAACCGGGCCGGCTGAACGATCTGCGCCACATCATCTATAAATCCGCTGATGCCCCCTGGCGGCGCACGCGACCCAATCTGGGGCTGATGATGAAGGAAGGCCTGCTGAAGGAGAACATCGACGGCGAGGCGCTTGAATGGGCGCACCGCCGTATGGTCGCGCGGCACGAGTCCCGCAAGATCCTGATGGTGATCAGCGACGGTGCGCCGGTGGATGACAGCACGCTGTCGGTGAACCCCGCCAACTATCTGGAAAAGCATCTGCGTGACGTGATTGCCATGGTCGAGAAGCGCAAGGCCGTCGAACTGCTGGCCATCGGCATCGGCCATGACGTGACGCGCTATTACGACCGTGCGGTGACCATCACGGATGTAGACCAGCTTGCCGGTGCGATGACGGAACAGCTTGCCGCGCTGTTTGACAACGACCCTCGGGCACGGGCGCGTGTCATGGGCATGCGCCGCGCAAGCTGAGGATTCGGGACGCTTCGCGGGGAGTTTATTTGGCAAAATGAAGAAGAGGGTACGCCATGTTTCAATCGTTCGAGGTGACCTCGCGGCCAGAGCAGGGCCCGCCCCGGCTCAAGGCGTTGCGGGCCGAGATGAAGATCGACGGGCTGGACGGCTTCCTGATCCCGCGTGCCGATGCGCATCAAGGCGAATATGTCGCGCCTCATGACGAGCGGCTGAGCTGGTTGACGGGGTTTACCGGATCGGCGGGGTTCTGCGCGGCCCTGATGGATGTCGCCGGTGTTTTCATCGACGGGCGCTACCGGACGCAGGTCAAGGCGCAGGTGGCCAATGTCTACACGCCCGTGGCCTGGCCCGAAGTGTCGCTGGCCGACTGGTTGCGCAGCCAGTTGCCCAAGGGCGGTGTCGTGGGCTTTGATCCCTGGCTGCATGCCGTCGGGCAGATCGAACAGCTTGAGA
>JAGXHB010000202.1 GCA_024636425.1 Roseobacter sp. | reverse complement strand
GATCATATTCCAGCCCTAGACGCCGCGATTCTGCACTGCGGCAAAACCTATTCTGACTGTGGAGACCGACATGGCCTTGGACACCAACATCGCGCAATATGACGCCCCCGAAAAGGATCTGTACGAGATTGGCGAGATTCCTCCGATGGGATACGTGCCGAAGCAGATGTATGCCTGGACAATCCGCCGCGAACGCCACGGCAACCCCAATACCGCCATGCTGGAAGAAGTTGTCGATGTGCCGACGCTCGACAGCAATGAAGTGCTGGTGCTCGTGATGGCGGCAGGCGTCAACTATAATGGTGTCTGGGCCGCCTTGGGCAAGCCGATCAGCCCGTTTGACGGCCACAAGCAGCCATTTCATATCGCGGGTTCCGACGCATCGGGTATCGTCTGGGCAGTCGGTGACAAGGTAAAGCGCTGGAAAGTCGGCGACGAGGTCGTGATCCACTGCAACCAGGATGACGGCGACGACGAAGAATGCAACGGCGGCGATCCGATGTATTCCACGAGCCAGCGGATCTGGGGCTACGAGACGCCTGACGGATCGTTTGCCCAGTTCACGAACGTGCAGGCGCAGCAATTGATGCCGCGCCCCAAGCACCTGACCTGGGAAGAAGCAGCCTGCTATACCCTGACGCTGGCCACGGCCTACCGGATGCTGTTCGGACACGAACCGCATGACCTGAAGCCGGGCCAGAACGTGCTGGTCTGGGGCGCGTCGGGAGGGCTGGGATCCTACGCGATCCAGCTGATCAATACTGCGGGTGCGAACGCGATCGGCGTGATCTCGGACGAAAGCAAACGTGATTTCGTAATGGATCTGGGGGCCAAGGGCGTCCTGAACCGCAAGGACTTCAACTGCTGGGGCCAGATGCCGACGGTAAACACCCCCGAATATGCCGCGTGGTTCAAGGAAGCGCGCAAATTCGGGGCCGCGATCTGGGAGGTCACAGGCAAGGGCGTCAACGTCGACATGGTGTTTGAACATCCCGGCGAGGCGACCTTCCCGGTCTCCACCTTCGTTTGTAAAAAAGGCGGCATGGTCGTGATCTGCGCCGGCACATCGGGCTTCAACCTGACGTTCGACGTGCGCTACATGTGGATGCACCAGAAGCGGTTGCAGGGCAGCCACTTTGCCCACCTCAAGCAGGCTTCTGCCGCGAACAAGCTGATGCTGGAACGCCGTCTTGATCCGTGCATGTCCGAAGTGTTCACCTGGAACGATCTGCCGGCGGCGCATATGAAAATGCTCGCCAATGAACACAAGCCGGGAAACATGTCTGTGCTGGTGCAAGCTCCGGTGACCGGATTGCGGACGCTGGAAGACGCGCTGGACGCTAAGAAATAGGCTTACTGTTTCCGTAATGGAAACAAGCGCCCGCGAATCGGTCCTCCGGTTCGCGGGCGTTTTGCGTTGGAAAAAGCTTCGCATTGGAAAACAGAGGTTTGGATTTTCACACCTCACCATAAATGGGGGATTGGATTCTGCGAATATCGCCCAAAATCGAATACATGCTATGGTTGTTTCAATGCTTCTTTAACCCTCTAGATGGGATCCTCAACATGAAAAGTGACTGGATATTGGACGTTCTCAAAGACCTTAAGGCATTCGCAAAACTCAACGGATTATCCGCGCTTGCGGACCAGTTGGATGATGCCGAGAGTGTCGCAATGGCCGAGATCAGCGTTCTTCAAGCAAGGACTGGACGGCAGACGCATGGTACCGACCCGCACATTGGACCAGATCCTCGAAGCGCTGGAACAGACGCGCTCGCTTGATGGATTGCAGACCGCGAGCGAGGCGGTTCGCGGTCATTTCGATGTACGCCATATCGTTTATCACTGGGTGGATTCTGCTGGCGATCAATACGGCTGCGGAACATACTCCATCGCGTGGCAAGAACGCTATCTATCCCAGAAATACTTGCGCATCGACCCGGTTGTATCGGGTTGCTACCAGCGGTTTCACCCGGTGGACTGGAAACGCCTGGACTGAACCAGCAAGGCCGCGCGCGTCTTTCTGACAGAGGCTATTGAACACGGTGTGGGAAATCAGGGATTTACCGTACCGATCCGCGGGCCCAACGGTCAGTTCGCGCTTTTTACGATCAATGATGACTGTGACGACGACAGTTGGAAGCGGTTTACCGAAACGAATGGTCGCGCCCTGATCCTGATCGCGCATGTCTTTAACCAGAAGGCGCTTGAATTCGAACCGGATCGCACGCCAGAGATATCGCAGGCTTTGTCACCGCGCGAGGTGGATGCGATGACGCTGCTTGCCATCGGCTATAACCGGGCGCAGGTGGCAAATACCCTGTCGATCTCGGAGAACACACTGCGCGTCTACATTGAAAGTGCGCGGTTCAAGCTGGGAGCGTTGAACACGACCCATGCGGTGGCACGCGCGCTCAGCCGTGGCCTGATCGTCATCTAGCAAGCGGGTCAGGGGGGCCAGCCCCCCGTCTTTGCAGACTCCCCCCGGGATTTTACGCCATTTGGAAGCGTGCGCGGGTTTGGTGTCAATCATTTCGGCGGTGTGTTTGACGCGCGCCTGGTGCGGATCTACCAGATCATCGGGTCGTCGCCGGAGATACTGGGCAGCCGCGGGGTCGGTCGTGCCGCTGTCAGCGTGGGGCTGTGGAGTTTTGACGCAGAGGCACAGGCACGCCTTGCGCCGCGCTCGGAGATTTCGGCGGCGCAATCACGTCGCTGGTTTGACGTCAGTTTCGGGCCGATGGAACAGTTTCAATGTGCAATTAACGGCTAACGGATCTGGCCCCCGGCGTGCCCCTCAACTAGGGTCGCGCCATGACAACACCTGCCGTGATATATTCCGACGATCAGGCCGCCGCCTTTGACAGCGTGACCGACATGCTGCGCCATGCGGGCATCGATCTTGCGGACAGCCTGCTGATACCACCGCCGGGGGGCAAGGATCAGGTGATGGCTGTGACCGGCAAGGCAGGGTCCGGCAAAACCTTGCTGCTGGCCGAGCTTTACCGCGCGATGCAGCAAGCCGGGGTCGAGATCGTCTCGGGCGACTACGAATCGCGCAAACGCAAGGACAAGCGTACGCTGGCGATCCTTGCGCCCACCAACAAGGCTGCTTCGGTGCTGCGTTTGCGCGGCGTGCCTGCGACGACGATCCACCGGATCCTGTACACGCCCGTCTACGACCCTGAATATGAACGGATCGCGGAATGGCTGGCGGGGAACGGCGAACGCCCCGTGATCGAGGGGATGAACGAGATCGCGCTGGACCGCGCTCATGCGTTTTACGCGAACAACAAGTCGATCCCCGGGGCGCTGGCGGCTGCGGGGCTGCGCGGGAGCGATTTCATCACGGGCTGGAAGCGGCGCGAAGAGCCGCTGGACATCGGCTTTGTCGATGAAAGTTCGATGCTGGACGACAAGCAGTTCGAAGATCTGAAAGAGATTTTCCCGACCTTGCTGCTGTTCGGTGATCCCGCGCAGTTGGCCCCCGTCGGGCAGTCGGGCACGATGGTGTTTGAAAAGCTGCCCGCATCGCGTGTTCTGAACCTCAGCCGGATTCACCGTCAGGAAGCGGACAATCCGATCCTTGATCTGGCGCATGCGCTTGCTGACCCCGAACTGACGTTTGAGCAGTTTGAGCGGATGGTTGAGCAGGCGTCGAAAACCGATGACCGTGTCGTCTGGGGCCAGCGCGTCGAGGTTGACCTGATGGCGCGATCCCCTGTGCTGGTCTGGCGCAATGCCACCCGCATCCGGTTGATCAATGCCTTCCGGTCGGTCCATGGCGCGCCTGAAGATGCGCTGCTGGAAGGGGAGCCGCTGATCTGCGACGGGATCGAACTGCCGCTCAAGCACCGCAAGAAGCGGCTGGATCTTGAGGCACGCGGTCTGATCAAAGGCGCGCAAGTGGTGTATCTGGGCAATGGCCGCAAGCCCGGCTTCAGCCGTTTGCATGTCATGGGCGCGGAAGATCCGCAGATTTCGGCAGCGTCCATCGTCAAGATCGAAAAGCCGGACGAGGAAGAACCGTTCATTCCCTTTGCCGCGCGCATGGGGGCCACGTTCCTGCATGGGGCCGCTGTTACCATCCACAAGGCGCAGGGCAGCCAGTGGGATACGGTGCAGGTCTTTGCGCCCGATCTGTACGCAGCGGCGCGGATGGGGCGCTCAGAGGCGGGACAGCCACTGTGGAAGCGTCTGGCCTATGTCGCCATCACCCGCGCGCAGGACCGGCTGATCTGGGTGGTGCGCAACCGCTTGTCAAAGCCGTCCGGCGGGTTGAGGGTTGATGACCTGAAGGCGACGCCGACAGCGCCCCTTAGTCTGGACATGCAGGAGGATGAGGTATGAAGACCATTTTGATCACGGGGGCAAGTTCAGGGATCGGCCGCGCCACCGCCGAGCTTTTCCTGCGCGAAGGCTGGCGTGTGGGGTTGATCGCGCGTCGCAGGGACCGGCTGGATAGCATTGCTGCGGAATATGCGAATGCCGTCGCTTTGCCCGCCGATGTGACCGACGCAGCTGCCATGCGAGGGGCCTTCGAGGCTTTTGGACATATTGACGTCCTGTTCAACAATGCGGGTCTGTTCGGCACCTCCGGACCGATTGATGAAATCCCGCTCGAGACGTGGACCGAGGTCATGCAGGTCAATATCAATGGTATGTTCATCACGGCGCAACTGGCGTTCGAACGCATGCGCAAGCAGCCCGACGGCGGGCGGATCATCAATAACGGGTCATTGTCGGCCTATGTGCCGCGCCCCGGATCGGTCTGCTATACCATGAGCAAACATGCCGTCACCGGCCTGACAAAGACGCTGTCACTTGATGGCCGCCCTTTCAACATCGCCTGTGGTCAGATCGACATCGGCAATGCCGAAAGTGAGTTGGTGGCGGGGCTGAAGGCCGCCAATCCCGGGATGGACACGATGGATGTGAAACATGCCGCAGCGTCGGTGCTGCACATGGCGCAGATGCCGCCCGAGGCGAATGTGCAGTTCCTGACGGTGATGGCGACCAAGATGCCCTATATCGGGCGGGGTTAGATCGGGCGGGACTAGCGGCGGATAAAGACGAACACAGCCGAGGCGAACCAACCTGCAGCGATTGCGATGGCAAGTGATAATAAACCGTAGATCAGCGATTGCTCGCGCGATAGCTTGTAAAGCCAACGTTCCATCCCGACTTTGCGCACGTCGATCAGTGTTTCGTACTGCGCCACCACCTCGCCCCCACGGGTCAGAAAGATGCGCGTGGTGTAATCGCCTTCGACCAGAGCGGCGGGCAGTCGGATCGTGGAGCGGAAAAGCGTCTGCTGGTCAACGGTGACGCCGTCTTCGATCAGTTGATACAAGTCCGCTTTCGACCGGAGCCGGATCAGCGCATCGGTGAAAGCCGTTGAATCGGTGATGTCCATCGGTGCACCCACCGACCGGATCGCACGCGGCACGGAAATCCTGTGGCGCAGGTCTTCGGTCCGGTTCAGCACGTCATCCAGCGGGCCGCTGGTGGCCACTGCATAAAAGCTGGGGGCGCGGTCCACTTCGACGGCATCGGTGTTCACCCAAATGCCGTATACTTTCTCCTTGCGCCGGACGGTAACTGGTCTTGAAGGCCCCGATACGGTGATAACCACCCCAAGCTCGGGCCCTTCGGGGATCGGCACTTCGCGTTTGACCGCCCCGAAAATGATGATCTCGGATCCATTGAAATTGGTCGAAATCGACACTTCGGTCTGGTTCAGCCCCAGAACGATGTCTTCCTGCGCAAGGGCAGGGGACGAAAGGCAGGCGGTTGCTGCTAGTATCGCAAGCCAGCGTCGCATCAGGAATTGAACCTGTCTCTTATACACATCTGACGCTGCCGACGACTCCTTACGTGTAGATCTCG
>JAGXHB010000003.1 GCA_024636425.1 Roseobacter sp. | reverse complement strand
TACTATATGGGAGTCGAGAGGTTGGTGCGGGCAGGTGCCTCGCCAACCCGGTCAGATCCGGAAGGAAGCAGCCGTAACGAGCCCCACTTGGGTCGTTATCAGCCTCTCACCCTAGCGTTCTTGCAGTGCAAAAGCGCGTGACCTTGGTTGTGGAGCCAGAACGACGCTTCGAACAGGGCCTCTCCCTCCCCAGTAAATCAATCGAAATCCCCACGGGACACAGCATGTGCGCGCTCTTTGCGAGCCCCTTCTCCCTGCCCCGCAAACGCTACAGCCGCTCCGCCGCGAAGGTGTCGCATTGGCCGACCTGACCGCTGTCGAAACCGCGCTGGAACCAGCTTGAACGCTGCTCTGACGTGCCATGCGTAAAGGTGTGGGGTTGCGGCACACGGCCCGCCTGTTTTTGAAGGTAGTCATCCCCGATCTTGCGCGCTGCATTCAGCGCCTCGTCCAGATCGCCACGCTCCATCAGGCCGCGTACGTTCATGGCCCAAATCCCCGAAAGACAGTCGGCCATCAATTCCAGCCGCACGGTCAAGGCGTTCGCCTCGGCGGTCGAGGACTGGCGGCGCAGTTCGTTGACCTGCGGCAGGATGCCAAGCTGGTTCTGCACATGATGGGCAACTTCATGGGCGATCACATAGGCGGCTGCGAAATCTCCCCCTGCTCCCATCCGCTGCGCCAGCATGTCGAAGAACTGCGTATCCAGATATGCCTTCTCATCAGCCGGACAATAGAATGGCCCCGTCGCCCCAGATGCACCGCCGCAGGCACTCTGGGTCACACCGGAAAAGACCACAAGGCGTGGCGGCTCATATTGGCGGCCAAGCTGTTCCTCAAAAACCTTGCCCCACACATCCTCGGTCGTTGCCAGAACCTGCGCCGTGAATTCTGTCGCCGGGTCGTCGGCAGAGGCAGGCACGCTTTGCTCGGTCTGGTTTCCCCCGCCCGTCAGCAAGGGTGTCACGTCGATCCCTGTGAAATAGCCGATCGCCAGCACCGCCAGCACACCCGCCAGACCGAGGCCCCCGGCGCGGCCACCACCTCCGCCGCGACGGCCACTGCGCACTTCGACATTCCTGCTTCGTCTTATGCCGCGCAACCGCATGATATTCTCCAGATATGGGCTCAGATGTGAGCGTTCCTGCTTGTCAACTTTATCTGCGCAGATCACAGTCGCACAATGACGAATAAGAACGACCTTGCCGAAGATCGCACGGATTGGGCGGAAGACCGCACTATTCTTGCCAACGAGCGGACCTTTGCGGCATGGATTCGCACGGGCATGGGGTCGCTGGCGGTGACCTTGGGGCTGCAAGCACTGTTTCGGGACTTTGAACCCACGTGGGTTGCCAAAGCAGTCGCCAGCATCTTCGTCTTTGGTGCCATCTGTATCTTCTGGGTCGCGCAACGTACCGCCAGCGCGACACAGAGGCGGCTGGACGGCCATGATACCACTGCGCCGTCCAAGCGGCGGATGCTGTTCCTGTCGGTTTTGTTCAGCCTCGCAGCCTTTGCCGTCGGCGTGATCCTTTGGCTGCTGTGACAGCGGTGGACGCTTGGGCGCGCGCGGCCTATCCTGTCCCCTGATCCGAATCCTATCGCAGGGCCCTTATGTCAGCACCTTCCGCCTACCGCGTTCTTGCCCGTAAATACCGGCCAGAGACCTTTGCCGATCTGGTCGGGCAGGATGCCATGGTCCGCACGCTGAAAAATGCGTTCGCCGCCGACCGCATCGCGCAGGCGTTCATCATGACGGGCATTCGCGGCACCGGCAAAACCACGACGGCCCGGATCATCGCCAAGGGGATGAACTGCATCGGGCCGGATGGCACCGGCGGCCCCACCACCGAACCCTGCGGCGTGTGCGAACATTGCGTGGCCATCATGGAAGGCCGTCATGTCGATGTGATGGAAATGGACGCGGCCTCAAACACCGGCGTCGGCAACATCCGCGAGATCATCGACAGCGTGCATTACCGGGCGGCATCTGCCCGCTACAAAGTCTATATCATCGACGAAGTGCACATGCTGTCGACAGGGGCCTTCAACGCCCTGCTGAAAACGCTCGAAGAACCGCCCGAGCATGTGAAATTCATCTTTGCCACAACCGAAATCCGCAAGGTGCCGGTGACGGTGCTGTCGCGCTGCCAGCGGTTTGACTTGCGCCGGATCGAACCCGAAGTGATGATCGCCCTGATGCGCAAGATCGCCTCGGCCGAAGATGCTCAGATTGCCGATGACGCGCTGGCGCTGATCACGCGGGCCGCCGAAGGGTCGGCGCGCGATGCCACATCGCTGCTGGATCAGGCGATCAGCCACGGCGCGGGCGAAACGACAGCGGTGCAGGTGCGCGCGATGCTGGGGCTGGCCGACCGGGGCCGTGTGCTCGATCTGTTCGACATGATCCTGCGCGGTGACGCGGCCGGCGCGCTGAGCGAGCTGAGCGGCCAGTATTCCGACGGGGCCGATCCGATGGCGGTCCTGCGCGATCTGGCCGAGATCACGCATTGGGTATCAGTGGTCAAGATCACGCCCGATGCCGCGGAGGATCCGACCGTATCGCCCGAGGAACGCAGCCGCGGGTTGCAGATGGCCGAAACGCTGCCGATGCGCGTGCTGACCCGGCTCTGGCAAATGCTGCTCAAGGCGCTGGACGAAGTCGCAAGCGCCCCCAACGCGATGATGGCAGCAGAAATGGCCGTGATTCGACTGACCCACGTGGCCGATCTGCCGAGCCCCGAAGAACTGGTGCGCAAACTTGGCAATGCCACGCCGCCGCCCGCTGTCTCCGGCGCACCTGGCACCTCAGGCGGTGGCAGCAACGTAAACGCCACGGCGCAGCGGACCCAGCAGGGCGGACACACGTCGGGCGCGACGATGGCCGCCGTGGCCCCGGCCGTCGAGCAGGCGCTGGCGCGGTTTCCGACGTTTGACCATGTGGTCGAGCTGATCCGCGCCAACCGCGACGTCAAGCTGCTGGTCGAGGTTGAAAATACGCTCCGCCTTGCCGCCTATCAGCCCGGACGCATCGAGTTTGCCCCCACAGATGACGCGCCCCGCGATCTGGCGCAGCGGCTGGGATCGCGGTTGCAACTGTGGACAGGAAACCGCTGGGCCGTCACAATCGTCGGCAAAAGCGATGCTGAAACCATCGCTGAAGTGCGCGATGCCAAGGAAAACGCGCTGAAATCGCAGGCCGAAAACCACCCGCTGATGCAGGCGGTCATGGCGACTTTTCCGGGGGCGAAGATCCTGTCGATCCGCACGCCCCAGGACATCGCCGCCGCCGCCGTGGCAGAAGCCTTGCCCGAGGTCGAAGACGAATGGGATCCCTTCGAGGATGAATGACCCCTTGTCGCGCAGCTTCGCGATCCGCATATAAAAGCCAACACCAGCTTCAGGAGAAGACGACATGCTTAAAGGTTTGGGTGCCATGGGTGACATGGCCAAGATGATGAAAGCCGCGCAGGAAATGCAGGGCAAAATGGCGCAACTGCAAGAAGACATGCACAGCATCATCGTCGAAGGTGAATCCGGTGCCGGTCTGGTCAAGGCGACCTGCACCGCCAAGGGCGAGCTGAAATCACTTGATATCGATCCGTCGATCTTCAATGGCGACGAAAAGGAAGTGGTCGAGGATCTGATCCTTGCTGCGATCAAGGACGCACAATCCAAAGCCTCCGACCGCGCGCAGGCCGAGATGAGCAAGCTGACCGAAGGCATGGGCCTGCCTGCGGACATGAAGCTGCCGTTCTGATCCTTCCAAATGGATCAAAATCCTCGCCGAAGGCATAAAATCTTTTTTGGACCAACGCTGCGGGGCCCCCACCGATGAGCAGCACACGCGACATTGATGCGTTGATCGACATGATGGCGCGGCTGCCGGGGCTTGGCCCCCGGTCTGCCCGCCGTGCCGTGCTGCATCTGATCCGCAAGCGCGCGATCCTTCTATCGCCCTTGGCGCAGGCAATGCAGACCGTGGCCGAAACTGCGCGCGAATGTTTGAACTGCGGCAATATCGGCACGGGCGACATCTGCGATATCTGCACCTCTGAAAAGCGCGCCAACGGCGAGATTTGCGTGGTCGAAGATGTGGCCGATCTCTGGGCGATGGAACGCTCGGGGGTGTTCAAGGGGCGCTATCATGTTCTGGGCGGCACGCTTTCCGCACTTGATGCCGTGGGCCCGCAGGAACTGCGCATCCCCCGGCTGATCGACCGCGTGACCGAGGAGGCGATCAGCGAGGTGATCCTCGCCCTAAACGCCACCATCGACGGGCAGACGACCGCGCATTACATCGCGGATCAGCTTGAAGGCCGGGTGCAACTGACATCGCTGGCCCAAGGTGTGCCGATCGGAGGAGAACTGGATTATCTGGACGACGGCACCATCACGGCGGCCATGCGCGCGCGAAAGTCGCTTTAGGTTTCCAGTACCGTTTCGACACCGTTTTCAAGCACATAGACCACGCCTTGCCGATTGCTCAGCTGCCCAAGCTCGACCCGGTTTAGCCCACACAGCGCGCCGCGCAGCAACTGCCCGCTCAGCCCGTGGGCAACGATCACGGTAGGCTCTGTCAGCGTTTCGACGAAATCATGCACCCGCGCCTGAAACACGTCGAACCCTTCCCCGCCGGGGGCCGCCGAATAGAACTCCATATGAGGGCTTTCCGGGGTGATACCCTCGGGCAGGTTCTTGAAGATGTCGGCGCGCAGATGGCCTTCCCACTCGCCGGCGAACACCTCTTTCAGGCGGTCATCGGTCCGGTAGGTGCGCCCGCCAAGGGCGATGTCAGCCGTCTGGCGCGTGCGTTTGAGCGGCGACACGATGCAGGGCGGGTTGGTCGCCAAAATCGGTGCCATCAGAATGGCTTGCTGGCGTGCGTGTTCGCGCCCACGCTCGGACAGCACGGATTCGGTCTGCCCCTGCACGCGCCCTTCAGCGTTCCATTCGGTTTCGCCGTGGCGCAGGAACCAGACTTTGGGATAGGATTTCATGATGGGGTTGGCCTTTGACTGTCGTGTTTGCGCGCCAGTCTGACCCAACCAGTCGCAGAAGACCAGCCGCGCCCCAAGATACGCGGGGCGCGGGTACTGCTTCAGGCATCGTGACCCGGATTGGTCCGCTTGAGTTTGCGCATCAGACCCGGCCAGACAAGATTGTCACCGTTGCCGGGCGTGAAGGCCCCTGCCGCCTGCTTGGCCACCAGATCGGCCATGTCTTGGGTTTCTTCATGCAAAAACTCCTCGCCGCCAGCGGCTTGGGCGAAAATCTGCGTCTTGCAGGCGTTCTCCAGAAAATACATCCGCAGGAACGCCAGCGCACAGTTCGGCCCGACCGACAAAGTGCCATGGTTGCGCAGCATCAGGAGGCTTTTGTCGCCGATGTCGTTCACGATGCGCGCGCGTTCATCCAGGTTCAGCGCAATCCCTTCGTAGTCGTGATAGGCCAGATCGTTGTTCACGATCATCGAGAACTGGGTGTAGCGCCGCAAACCACCCTTTTGGACTGACACCGCGACGCCATATGGCGTGTGCACATGGATCACGCAGCCCGCGTCATGTCGCGCGGCGTGGATCGCGGAATGGATGGTGAACCCCGCCGGATTGATGAAATAGGGCGTTTCCTGACAGATATTTCCCTCAAGGTCGATTTTCACCAGCGCCGAAGCCGTCATTTCGTCGAACATCAGGCCATAGGGATTGATCAGAAACCGCTCCTGCCCGTCTTCATCCGGCAACCGTGCCGAGATGTGGGTGAACACCAGATCCGTCCAACCATGCATCGCACAAAGACGGTAGGTCGCGGCCAGTTCGCAGCGCAGTTTCCATTCCTCAGCGGACACTTTGCCCTTGAGACTGGGCAGATCGGCGGGGTCGGGAATGTCGAATCCGGTCCCTCTTTGCATCGTGGATTGGTCGTTCATGGTTGTCTCCTCCCTGAGATATTGGGTCAGTATAGCGTCGCGCAGACCCGAATGGGCAAGCAGCAATGCGCCATTCCCCCTATTCTCCGCATAAATTCGCCGTATATGGGATCAAGAGACAGTGGAACTTTCCGCTTTAGTGTACTATCGCATACCAAACTTCCTGAAAGGCGTGAGAACATGGCTGATACCAACACCCCCGATATCATTTACACCAAAGTCGATGAGGCACCCGAGCTTGCGTCCTATTCGCTGCTGCCGATCATCCGCAGCTTTGCCGATGCCGCCGGCGTCACTGTGGGCACGCGCGACATTTCTCTGGCGGGCCGTATTCTGGCCGCCTTCCCCGACGCGCTGAGCGCCGATCAAAGGCAGACCGACGATCTGGCCGTGCTGGGTGAACTGGTGAAGCAACCCGATGCGAACGTGATCAAGCTGCCCAACATCTCGGCTTCCGTGCCACAGCTGGTGGCTGCGGTAAAGGAACTGCAAGCCCAAGGCTATGCGATCCCTGACTATCCCGAAGCGCCGGAAACCGACGCCGAGAAAAAGGCCCGTGCCGCTTATGACGCGCTCAAAGGTTCGGCTGTGAATCCGGTCCTGCGCGAGGGGAACTCCGACCGCCGTGCCGCCGGTGCGGTCAAGAAATACGCGATGGCCAACCCCCATTCGATGGGTGCATGGTCCAAGGACAGCAAGACCAAGGTATCCTCGATGTCGGGCGGTGATTTCTTCTCGAACGAGAAATCACTGACGCTGAGCGATGCGCAGGCCGGTGCCGCCAAAATCGTGCATGTCGCCGCAGACGGGTCTGAAACCGTGCTGAAAGACGGCGTGAGCTTTCCCGCAGGCACCGTGGTCGATACAACCTTCATGTCGGCAAAGGCGCTGGACACGTTTCTGGCCGAACAGATCGAAGAAACCAAGAAGGACGGCACGCTCTTTTCCTTGCACATGAAGGCGACGATGATGAAGGTCTCTGACCCCATCATCTTTGGCCATGCCGTGCGGGAATTCCTGAAACCAGTCTTTGACACATACGGTGACGAGCTGAAGGCCGCAGGCGTGAACCCGAACGCCGGCATCGGTGACATGATGTCCCGGATCGACGACAAACCCGAGATCAAGGCGGCTGTGAAAGAGGCGATGGATGCGCGTCCGCCGATGTATATGGTCAACTCCGACAAGGGGATCACCAACCTGCATGTGCCGTCTGATGTGATCATCGACGCGTCGATGCCAGCGCTGATCCGCGCGGGCGGCAAGGGCTGGGGGCCGGACAACAAGGAACACGACACCAACTGCGTGATCCCCGACAACTCCTATGCGCCCGTCTATGACGAAAGCATCAAGTATTTCAAAGAAACCGGCGCGCTGGACCCGACCACCTCGGGCACCGTGCAGAACATCGGTCTGATGGCGCAGAAGGCAGAAGAATACGGCTCGCACCCCACCACGTTCGAAATTTCCGCAGACGGTACGGTCAAGATGATCGCGGCCAATGGCGATGTGATTTCTGAGCACAAGGTCGAGGCGAACGACATCTGGCGCGCCGCATCGGCCCGCAAGGCCCCCATCGAAGACTGGGTGCAACTGGCCATTGACCGCCAGAAGGCCGAAGGCTGCGAGGCGATCTTCTGGCTGGACGCGGACCGCGCCCATGACGCCGAGCTGATTGCCTATGTGAAGCCGATTTTGGAAGCCAAGGGCGTGGCCGACAAGTTCCAGATCATGTCCCCCGCCAAGGCCACGCGCCAGACGCTGGAGACAATCCGCAAGGGCGAAAACTCCATCGCGATCACCGGCAACGTGCTGCGCGACTATCTGACCGACCTGTTCCCCATTCTGGAACTGGGCACCTCGGCCAAGATGCTGTCGATCGTGAAGCTTATGCAGGGTGGTGGCCTGTTCGAAACCGGTGCCGGTGGCTCTGCCCCCAAACACGTGCAGCAGCTGGTCGAGGAAAACCACCTGCGGTGGGATTCGCTGGGTGAATTCTGCGCGCTTGGCGAAAGCCTGAAGTTTCTGGCCGATCAGAAGAACAACGAAAAGGCCCGGATTCTGGGCAAGGCCGTTGACGCCGCGACGCAAGGCGTGCTCGACCACAACAAATCGCCGTCGCGCAAGGTCGGCGAGCCGGACAACCGTGCCAGCCATTACTATTTTGCGATGTACTGGGCGCAGGCGCTGGCAGAGCAGACAAGCGACGCCGATCTGGCAGCGCATTTCAAACCCATCGCCGAAAAGCTGGCCGAGAACGAAGACAAGATCCTGGCCGAGCTGGCCGAGGTTCAGGGCAAGGCGGTCGATCTGGGGGGATATTTCCACTCCGACCCGGCCAAAACCGAAGCGGTCATGCGCCCCTCTGCCACGCTGAACGCGATCATTGGCTAAAGACGCCGCGCAACGCCCCGCCCTTGAACAAGGGCGGGGCGTTTGCCTTTATTCTGCGTGCATGGCTCCTGATCATCGGCAGAATCCCCGCAGATTTCGTGCGAACCGTTGAT
>JAGXHB010000201.1 GCA_024636425.1 Roseobacter sp. | reverse complement strand
GGGGCGCTGTCGGTCGGGATCGGTTTCGGCTTGCAGAACATCGTCAGCAACTTTGTCTCGGGCATCATCCTGCTGATCGAACGTCCGATCTCCGAAGGCGACTGGATCGAGGTCGGCGGCAAGACGGGATATGTACGCGACATCTCGGTCCGCTCCACCCGGATCGAAACCTTCGACCGCACGGACGTGATTGTACCGAATGCCGATCTGGTCAGCGGTACGGTCACCAACTTTACCCGTGGCAATACTGTGGGCCGCGTGATCGTCCCTGTGGGCGTTGCCTATGGCACAGACACAAAGCGAGTCGAAACGATCCTGCGTGAAATCGCCGAAGACCAGCCGATGGTGCTGGCAAACCCCGCACCCAACATCCTGTTCCTGAACTTCGGAGCAGACGCGATGGAATTCGAGATCCGGGCGTTCCTGCGGGATGTGAACTGGATGATGAATGTGAAAAGCGACATGAACCATGCGATCGCGAAACGCTTTGCAGAAGAGGGTATCGAGGTTCCCTTTGCGCAGCGCGACGTCTGGCTGCGCAATCCCGAAGTGCTCAAAACGGAAAAAGACGCGTGACGATTCCTCTCTATCTGGAAGACACCTATCTTCGCGACGCCGATGCGGTGGTGACGGCGTTGACCCCCGAAGGGGGCATCGTGCTGGACCGGTCGCTGTTCTATCCGACGGGCGGCGGTCAGCCGGGCGACAGCGGCTGGCTGATGTGGGACGGACAAAAGATGCCTGTGGCCACCACGGTCAAGGGCGACGAGGGCGCGATCGTGCTGGTTCCCGCCGAACCCCAGCGGATGCCTGAACCCGGCATGCATGTCACCCAGATGCTCGACTGGGACCGCAGGCATCGGCACATGCGGGTCCATTCGATGCTGCATCTTTTGTCGGTCGTCATCCCGTTCGGCGTTACGGGCGGGCAAATATCGGCAACGCACGGAAGGCTTGATTTCGACATGCCGGAAGCGCCTGAAGACCGCGCCGGCATTGAAGATGCGCTCAACAGCTTTGTAACGGCCGATCTGCGCGTCAGCGATCGCTGGATCACCCAAGCCGATCTTGAAGCCGCGCCCGAGCTTGTGAAGACCATGAGCGTGAAGCCCCCCAAAGGTGCGGATAAAATACGGCTGGTCCAGATCGGCAGCGGCTCCAGCTGGATCGACCTTCAGCCCTGCGGGGGCACCCATGTCGCACGCACCGGCGAGATTGGCGCGCTTCGCCTTGGAAAGATTGAGAAAAAGGGTCGTCAGAACCGTCGCGTCTACGTTCATCTCGACTGTTAGGCCGCCCGGCAAAATCGGCGCGTTTTACCCCTTGCACCTCTCCCTTTCCTTCCGCTAAACACCCCCTCAACGGACAGGTGGCCGAGTGGTCGAAGGCGCACGCCTGGAAAGTGTGTAGGCGGGAGACCGTCTCCAGGGTTCGAATCCCTGTCTGTCCGCCACATTTCCTCTTTTGATTTTGACTGCCTGCATCGCCTCGGTGTGCAGCGTCCTTGTGCGATCGCTAACGATCTGCTTCCGCGTTTCATCAGCGCCCAGAGAGGGACATTCCTCGATCGGGGTCAGGTGCTCGCTGGGGGGGTTAATGGCGGAGAGACAGGGATTCGAACCCTGGGAACCCTTTAGAGGCTCAACGGTTTTCGAAACCGTCCCGTTCGACCACTCCGGCACCTCTCCGCGTCGGTGTGGTGCGCCCATTTAGTCGGCATTGGCGGGGCTGGCAAGGGGGCGGCGGCGGATTTTGGAGTGAAACTGGCGGTCACGGGGAATTTCATTGCTGGCAAGGCTTTTTGGCCTAAGATCACAAGGGCAAAATTAACAAAGGATATTGATCCATGCGCGCTGTGGCCCGTTATACGCTCACCTTCCCCTTTCTTCTCGCCGCTGTCGTCATGGTGCTGGCGCAACCCCTGCGCGCCGCCGACCCTGTGCGGGTGGATGAGTTTCTCGAGGTTACGGGATTTGATGTCGCGTTGGAAAGCATTCGTCTGTCGGCGGATTCGGCACCCCAGATGCTGGGGATCGATGCGCAAGCCTTCGGGTCCGAATGGTCGCGGCTGGTGCGCGAGGTCTTTGAAACCGATGTCATGTTGCAGATGGGCAGCGAGATCCTGTCCGAAACGCTGAGCGACGACGCGCTGGAGCACGCAGCAGAATTCTATGCCACAGACTTGGGTGAAAGGCTAGTCGCCGCCGAAAACGCGTCGCATATGGAAGACGACGATGCTGCCAAGGACGAAGCGGGAGAGGCGATCATCGCCGGGCTCGAACGTCTGGAATCGCCCAGGATCGCACTGCTTGAGCGGTTGAATGACGCGAGTGACGTCGAAGACAGCTCGATCAGGGCGATTCAGGAAGTGCAGATCAGATTTCTGAGGGCGGCTGCGAATGCGGGCGTGATCAAGTTGCAAATGGAAGAACAAGACCTGCGTGCAGCGCTCGAGGCACAGGAACCCGAAATGCGCAGTTCCATCCGGCGCAATGCGCTGGTCGGCTCTGCCTATACCTATCAGGCGTTTTCGGACGCCGAGGTGGAAAAATATGCCGAAGCACTCGAAGATCCGACGATGCAAGAGGTCTATGCTTTGATGAACGCCGTCCAATACGAGATCATGGCCAACCGCTACGAGGCCGTTGCTCAGCGGCTGGCCGGCATGCAGCCCAGTCAGGATCTGTGATGCGCGCCTTTTCTCTAGCGCCAGTGGTGTGGCTGCTGGCCACGCCGCTTTGGGCCGATGCGCGCGCTGCCGTTCTGATGGATGTGCTGCGGATCGACGAGGTTGCCCAGATCCTTCAGGCAGAGGGGCTGGAATATGCAGAGACGCTGAACCGCGACATGTTGGACGGGCAGGGCGGTGCTGGCTGGCAGGTGCAGGTTGACGCCATTTACGACACCCAACGCATGACCGAGACCTTGCGCGAAAGGCTGGAGGCCGAAGTGCAGGGCGAGACGCGCGAAGCTGTGATCGCGTTCTTCGCGTCTGATATGGGCGGTTCAATCGTCGGCCTCGAGAACGCGGCGCGCGCCGCAATCACAGAGCCCGAGGTCGAAGAAGCCGCCCGCGGTTACTACGCCGAGATTGACGGCAGCGATGATCCAAGACTGGCACAGGTCACCGCCCTGATCGAAGCGGGCGATATGATTGACCGGAACGTGACCTCTGCCATGAATGCGAATTATCAGTTCATGCGCGGGCTGGCCGACGGTAACGCGGTGGATCTGTCCGAGGGGGAAATGCTTGCCGATGTGACCTCGCAACAGGATGCGATCACGGAAGACACGACCAGCTGGCTTTACGGTTATCTGCTGCTCGCCTATTCGCCGCTTGAGGATGACGCGCTGGATCAGTACATCGCCTTCGCACGGACGGATGAAGGCAGGGCGCTCAACCGGGCGCTGTTTGACGGCTTCGGCGCGGCCTTTGCGGATATTTCCTATGCGCTTGGGCGGGCTGTCGCCCTGAATATGGTGGCAGAGGAGCTTTAGGCAGTGAACTGCCTTAGAATGCTTGACACCGGGGCGGGTCTGGTGCATTTGGCAGCTCTCAACCCATAGGGTGCCCGTTTCGGGTGCCTTTGTTATTTCATGATCATCCCGAAACGGGGTGCGCTGTCCGAGGTGGGCTTTGGCCCGAAAACACCCGCAAGGGGACCACAGGATGCGGAAACAGTAAAGGAAGACGCATGTTTGCGGTCATCAAGACAGGCGGCAAGCAGTACAAAGTTCAATCCGGCGATATGCTTCGGGTAGAACGACTGGCTGCTGACGCTGGCGAAAAAGTTCTCTTTAACGAAGTGCTGATGCTGGGCGGCGACAGCCCCGTTCTCGGTTCTCCCATGGTCGAAGACGCCGGCGTTCAGGCCGAAGTCGTTGATCAGATCAAGGGCGAGAAGGTCATCCACTTCGTCAAGCGTCGTCGGAAACACTCCTCCAAGCGCACCAAAGGCCACCGCCAGAAGCTGACGCTGGTTCGCATCGGTGACATCATGTCGTCGGGTGCCGGCAAATCCGACTTCAAACTTGCCGTGGGTACCGGCTCCGTAAGCGCGTCCGTCGTGGCCGCCATGGAAGAGCGTTACACCATGAACAAGATGGATCAGGCCGAAATGGCCAAGCGCGTCAAAACCGGTCAGGCCGAAGCGAAATCGACCGAGCCGAAGAAAGCCAAGCAAGCTGACACACCTGTCGAAGCTGAGAAGGCAGAAGCAAAAGCGAAGCCCGCCAAGAAGGCGAAAAAAGCTGACGGCGACGACCTGAGCGAAATCTCCGGCATCGGCCCCGTTATTGTTGGCAAGCTGCATGACGCTGGCATCACCACATTTGCGCAGATCGCAGCGTGGACAGAGGCCGACGTCGAAGAGATCGAAGAAAAGCTGTCGTTCAAGGGTCGCGTAGAGCGCGAAGACTGGATTGCACAGGCTAAAGAACTGTCAAAAGGCTAAGGAGAGACACCAATGGCACATAAAAAAGCAGGCGGTTCATCCCGTAACGGTCGCGACTCTGCGGGTCGCCGTCTTGGCGTAAAGAAATACGGTGGCGAAGCAGTCATCCCCGGCAACATTCTGGTGCGTCAGCGCGGAACAAAGTTCTGGCCGGCAGAAGGCGTTGGCATGGGTAAGGATCACACGATCTTTGCAAAGGTTGACGGCAAGGTCACTTTCCACAAGGGCTTGAAAAACCGCACATTTATCTCGGTTCTGCCAACAGCAGAAGCCGCAGAATAAGCCGCGCCCTTCACGTTTGAAACAATCAGGGGATCGGCGGAAACGCCGGTCCTTTTTCTATTTTCCGCCACCCGTTTCCCGTCCAGAAAGGAGGGGTTACCATGTCTGCCAATCTGCGCCCCGATCTTACGGATGGTACCGTGCTGGCCTATAAAACCCGCGTCACGGCCCGCGACCGCAAGGTCGGCTTTGGAGCGGAGGGGCGGCTGCGCCAATCCGCTTTTTTCTCGTCGCGCAACACCGCTGTCATGCTTTGCATGGATGATTGCCAGGGGCGCAATCTTTGCCCAAACGGCACCATTGCAAAGTCCGGAGGTGGCCCCATTTTGAGAAGAAAATTGATGCGGATGTCCAACGCCATACCGGCGGCAAACAGCCTTTTCGTAGTGTTCGGAGGAGGAACATGACGATGGAAACCCTTAAAATCACGACACAACCCGTGATCGAGACTGACCGTTTTGATCTACGCCCGGTGCGGGCATCGGACCGCGGCCTGATCGAGCTTTACGCCAGTGATCCGCGTGTTGCGATGAACACCGTCTCCATTCCGCACCCGCTGCCCCCCGGCGTCATCGAGGCGTATGTCAGCCGCGCGCTCAAGGATGTGCGTACCGAAGACGTGTGGGTGATGGACGGCCTCAAGGCGGGCGGCTCCGAGGTGATGGGGGTAATCTCGCTTGTAAAGCTTGACCGTGACCAGTCCGAAGTCGGCTATTGGGTGGCGCCTGCGTTCTGGAACACACATCTCGCTTCGGAAGCCGTTCAGGCGCTGGTCGATGCCAACCCGCTAGGCAACTCCACGATGTTCGCGTCGGTCTTCCGCGACAACCCCGCCTCGGCCAAGGTGCTGACAAATGCCGGTTTCCGCTATCTCGGGATCGCCGAAACCTATTGTCTGGCCCGCGAGACCTGCGTACCTACGTGGACATATAGCTACAAACTCTGACCACCCCGTGCCCCGGAAAGGCCCCTGAAATGAAGTTTCTCGACCTGTGCAAAGTCTATATCCGCTCTGGCGCAGGCGGTGGCGGTTCCGTGTCGTTCCGGCGCGAAAAATACATCGAATACGGTGGACCCGATGGTGGCGACGGTGGCAATGGCGGTTCCGTTTGGGCAGAGGCTGTGGACGGGTTGAACACCTTGATCGATTTCCGCTACCAGCAGCACTTTTTTGCACGCAACGGCCAGCCCGGCATGGGCAAGCAGCGTACCGGCAAGGATGGTGACGATATCGTGCTGCGCGTGCCGGTGGGGACGGAAATCCTTGATGAAGACCAGGAAACCGTGTTGGCGGATATGACTGAACTGGGCCAGCGTGTCGCACTGGCGCGCGGTGGCAACGGCGGATGGGGAAACCTGCATTTTAAATCCGCCACCAATCAGGCCCCCCGTCGTGCCAACCCCGGTCAGGATGGTGTGGAACGCACACTTTGGCTGCGCCTCAAGCTGATCGCGGATGTCGGGCTGTTGGGGCTGCCCAATGCCGGCAAATCCACTTTCCTTGCCGCCACGTCGAATGCCCGCCCCAAGATTGCCGATTACCCGTTCACCACCTTGCACCCCAACCTGGGCGTGGTCGGCGTTGATAACACCGAATTCGTCGTTGCGGACATTCCCGGCCTGATCGAGGGTGCCTCCGAGGGCCGTGGCCTTGGCGATCTGTTTCTGGGCCACGTCGAACGCTGTGCAGTCCTGCTCCATCTCGTCGACGGCACCTCCGAGACGGTGGCCGAGGACTACCAGACCATCATCACGGAACTCGAAGCCTATGGCGGCGATCTGGCGGACAAACCGCGCGTGACAGTGCTGAACAAGATCGACGCGTTGGATGAGGAAGAACGTGCAACCGCCCGTTCTGAATTGGAAAATGCCTGCGGTGGTGACGTGATGATGATGTCCGGTGTGGCCCGTGATGGCGTGACCGAGGTGCTGCGTACCCTGCGGGGCCAGATTGATGATGACCGGCTGAAGTTCCTGCCTGCCGAGGAAGAAAAACCGTGGCAACCCTGACCGACGGCTCACGCATCGTCATCAAGATCGGGTCGGCCCTGTTGGTGGACCGAACCACCGGCAAATTGCGCGCTGACTGGCTGCGGTCTTTGGCGCAGGACGTGGCCTGGCTCAAGGGTATGGGCAAAGATGTCGTGCTCGTGTCGTCTGGCTCGATCGCCCTGGGCCGCGGGGTATTGGGTCTGCCGCCCACGACGCTGGCGCTGGAGCAGTCACAGGCCGCCGCTGCTGTCGGCCAGATCAGACTTGCCCGCGCCTATGAAGAGGCACTGGAGCCCCACGGGATCACGACGGCACAGGTGCTTGTGACACTTGAGGACAGTGCTGACCGGCGGCGGTATCTTAACAGCCGCGCCACGATGGAACAGCTGTTGACCTTTGGCGCGGTGCCCATCGTCAATGAAAACGATACGGTCGCCACCGATGAAATCCGCTTTGGCGACAACGACCGGCTTGCGGCGCAGATCGCTGTAACAGTCGGAGCGGACCAGCTGATCCTTCTGTCGGATGTGGACGGTTTCTATTCGGCCAACCCCAATGACGACCCGACTGCGATCCGCTACGAAACCATTGTGGCCCTCACGCCCGAGATCGAGGCGCAGGCCGGTGATGCGGGGTCGGGGCTGTCCAAGGGCGGGATGAAGACCAAGCTGATGGCCGCCAAGACCGCCACCGCAGCGGGCTGTGCCATGGCCATCACCGAAGGGTCGCGCCTCAGGCCGCTCTACGCGCTTCAGAATGGTGCAAATGCAACCTGGTTCACCGCACATTCCGATCCGCGCACGGCACGCAAGCTTTGGATCACGTCGATGAAACCGCGGGGGAGCGTCACGCTGGACGAGGGGGCGGTGGCTGCCATGGGACGGGGCAAATCGCTTCTGCCCGCAGGTATCACCGCAGTGGACGGAGCGTTCGATCGGGGCGACAGTATCGCCATCCTGACAACGCAGGGACATACAATCGGCTATGGGCTCAGCCGGTATTCCGCAGGTGAGGCTCAATTAATCCTGGGCCGGCAAAGCACTGAAATAGAAAAGCTTTTGGGCTATCCGGGGCGTGCTGCCCTGATCCACCGCGATGATCTGGCGCTGGCCTGAGTTCCAAATGGTTTTAAATCCTCGCCGAAGGCCTTAGGTAGAGGTGAACCCGAAATCGACAAAAAGCAGAAATTAGGTATGACTTTGGACATGACACAGACAGACGACATTCCCGGCTTGATGTCGGATATTGGCAAGCGCGCCAAATCCGCTGCCGCGACATTGGGATTTGCCAGTGCCGGACAAAAGCAGACAGCCTTGGAAAATGCAGCCGCTGCATTGTGGGACGCCCGCGATGATATTCTGGCTGCCAATGCTCAGGATATGGAATTTGGCCGCGACAAGGGGCTTTCCGATGCGATGATGGACCGGCTTTTGCTGGATGAAGACCGCATCAAGGCGATGATGGACAGCCTGCGCAGCATCGCGGCGCAAGATGATCCGGTCGGGAAGGTGCTGACCGAATGGGATCAGCCGTCCGGCCTGAACATCCAGCGTGTGCGCACGCCGCTTGGCGTGATCGGCGTGATCTACGAATCCCGGCCCAATGTGACTGCCGACGCCGGTGCGCTCTGCCTCAAGGCGGGCAATGCGGTGATCCTGCGGGGTGGCTCCGAGAGCTTTCATTCATCGCGTGCGATCCATCAGGCGCTGCAACAGGGGATGCGATCGGCTGATCTGCCTGCTGATGCGATCCAGCTTGTGCCGACCCGTGACCGTGCCGCCGTCAGCGAAATGCTGACCATGACCGACTATATCGACGTTATCGTGCCGCGCGGCGGCAAGGGTCTCGTCGGGCTGGTCCAGCGCGAGGCTCGCGTGCCGGTTTTTGCCCATCTGGAAGGGATCGTTCATATCTACATTGATGAACACGCCGATCCTGAAAAGGTGCTGAAAATCGTGCTGAACGCCAAGACGCGGCGCACCGGGATCTGCGGCTCAGCCGAATGTCTGTTGATCCATGAGAAGGTTGCGCGCACGATCGGCAAAGGCGTGATCAAGGCATTGCTGGATGCGGGTGTCGAGGTGCGCGCAGGGGAGGGTCTTTCCGACATCGAAGGCACTATTTCCGCGAAAGATGACGACTGGGGCCGCGAATACCTTGATATGATCATCGCTGCCAAAACAGTGCCCGACATCGACGGTGCGATCGAGCATATCCGCACGTATGGGTCGAACCACACCGACTGCATCATCACCGAAGACGATGCGACTGCGACCAAATTCATGACCCGTCTTGATTCTGCGATCCTGATGCATAACGCATCGACCCAGTTTGCGGACGGCGGCGAATTTGGCATGGGTGCCGAGATCGGGATTGCTACGGGCAAGATGCACGCACGCGGCCCCGTCGGAGCAGAGCAGCTGACCAGCTTCAAATATCTGGTCCGCGGCAACGGTGCCGTGCGCAGCTAGATCATCCTAGAAGGCGATCACGATCTCCTTTTTGGAAATCTGCGATGTGACCTTGCGCCCGCCATCCCCCGCGATGGCGTGCAGCAATCCGAACTGCACATGTGCGGGCTTGAGCTTTTGCGCATGTTTCGAGAGGGCGAGGTGGGACCATATGTCCGGGTCGATCAACAGCTTCTCCGCGCGTCCGGTGACTGTCCATTTACCGGCGTTTTCGGAAACGGTCATGTGCCCCCCGTAGGGCATGCCCGTTTCCAGACACATCAGTGCCAGAAATGCACAGCGGACATCGGCGCGGGGGTGAGGATCGGCGGGAAGCCATGTGACCGTCCAGCGTGACCCCTGATAAAGATCGCGCAAGGTCGAGGCGACTTCGCTGTTCGAGAGTTTCTGGTCCGCCGCAGCACCAAACGCCACGCGGAAAAAACGGATACGGGCGCTCGCGCTGCCAACGCTTTGATGAATAAGGACGATTTCGGGTCCCGCGGTCAAACCCGTCATCGAAAGCAGCTCCAGCCCATTGTTCACAGCGCCAATGGGGGATATCAGATCATGGCAGATACGGCTGCCGATAAGGGTCGCAAAGTCCAGATCAGGCCTATTCATTGTCGCGCCTCACTTTAAAAGGATGCTCCTTGGACGATCTTAACGCCATACTGACACCCGGCATGCTTGTGCGCCACCCCGAACATCCCGAGTGGGGTGTCGGGCAGGTCCAAAGCAACATTGACGGAAAGATCACGGTAAACTTCCGCAGCGAGGGCAAGATGGTCATAGACAGCTTTCGTGTCGGGTTGGTGCCCGACTTCAATGATCGATCTTCCTTAGCAAATGATTAAGTCGCCCAAGCCGCTGCGCAGATAGGGCGACGCTGTGCCGCGCAAGGGGCCGCAAGGATTGCGCTTGGTCTCCCAAACCCCTATTGAACGCGGCAGACGCGATCAAGGATCAAGACCCGCCCATGATGCTCGGCAAATCAGCAGACTTCGAGGTTCGGCTGGCCCGTACCGATAGTGAACTGCACGCGGCACAGCGTCTGCGTTATGATGTCTTCATCTCTGAACTGGGCGGCAGTGGCACGCTGGTCGACCACGAACGGCGACTTGAGCGCGACAGGTACGATGATTTCGTGGATCATCTGGTGCTGATCGACAAGCACACGGGCGAAACGGTCGGCGTCTACAGGCTTTTGCGCCGGGAGATGGCGGAAAAGGCCGGGGGGTTCTATTCGGAGAACGAATATGACCTTGGCCTTCTCAAGCAGTCGGGCCGCGAAATGCTCGAGCTCGGGCGGTCTTGTCTGCATCCGGATTATCGCGGGGGTATGGCCATGCACAAGCTTTGGGCCGGGCTTGCCGCATTTGTCTCGGCGCACCGGGTCGAGATCCTGTTTGGCGTGGCAAGCTTTCACGGGACCGATGTGGCAAAGCTTGCGCAGCCGTTGTCCCTGTTGCACCACGCCTATCTTGCACCTGAAAAGCTCCGGGTCAGAGCGCTTGGCGATGCCTATCAAAGCATGGACCTGATCCCCGATGACGATCTGGATCGCCGCCGTGCGATGGTGCAGGTGCCCAGTCTGATCAAGGCTTATCTGCGGTTGGGGGGCTGCGTGGGCGAGGGGGCTTTTGTCGATCATGCCTTCAATACCACGGATGTCTGTCTGATCATGGACACCACCCGCTTGAGCGAGCGGCAGGCAAAGATCTATGGAAGCATCGCAGTATGAACACCCCTTGGGACAGTGATCGCCCCGTCGAACGGGCCCCGATCGGCATGCTGGGTGCGCTGTTGATCGTGGTGCGCGCGGTCTTGCTGGTGATAGTGGTTTTCGGAGGGTTGGTGGTCCTTCTGGCGCTGCGCGTGATCGAGCGGCCCTTGTGCGGTCAGGACAGACCCGTCACGCCATGGATCACGCAGATGGTGTGCAAGGCGGCATTTGTCATCATGGGGATCAAACGGCAGGTCATCGGGGTGCCGATGCAGCACCGTGGGGCGGTGGTGGCCAATCATTCAAGCTGGCTGGACATCTTCACGCTGAACGCCAACCAGCGCGTTTACTTCGTGTCGAAATCCGAAGTGGCCGCATGGCCCGGTATCGGCTGGCTGGCCCGTGCAACCGGCACCGTCTTCATCGAACGCAATCCCAAGCGCGCGCGCGACCAGACCGAGGTGTTCCAGCAGCGCCTGCTGCATAACCACCGCCTGCTGTTTTTCCCCGAAGGCACCAGCACGGATGGCCAGCAGGTGCTGGCCTTCAAGACAACACTTTTTCAGGCTTTCATGTCTGCCGACCTGCGCGACAAGATCTGGGTCCAGCCTGTCACTGTGGTGTACCACCCCCCAAATGGCGCGGACGCGCGTCTTTATGGATGGTGGGGCGACATGAACTTTGGATCCCACCTGCTGGCGACATTGTCCGTCTGGCGTCAGGGCAAGGTGGTGACGTCCTATCTCCCGCCCTTGCGCGTCGCTGATTTCGCAACTCGCAAGGATCTGGCACTGGCCTGCGAGGCCGAGGTCCGAAAGGCGCACGCGCAGATCGGACGGCCCTAGCCGACCATCAGTGCAAGGGGCGGCGCAAAGGCGGCTGCCATGAAATAGGCAGCGGACAGTTCAATATCTCTGATCGGGCTGCCACAATACCCGGCTGAGAGTTCCACTGTGCCGATCACCTGTCCGTCAAACATCAGCGGGACACCAATAAAGCGCTGTGGTCGCGTGCCGGCGTAATCCTGCAAGTCTCCGACAGGCACCTGACCCGCGCCGCCAAAGACGATTGCGGTGCTTTCTGCAAGCAGACGTCGGGTAAATGTCTGTGCCAACGTCGCCCGTGTGCGGGGCGCTGCGAGGCACCCAAGTCCCACAGACGCGACAGGAT
>JAGXHB010000200.1 GCA_024636425.1 Roseobacter sp. | reverse complement strand
TCGCTGGGCGGCGGTGGCGAAATCTCGGCCTCCATCACCGCGCGGATGAGCGATTCCTCGTCGGTCTCGAACTTGCCCGGCCCCACCTCGGCGGGGTCAGGCGCAAGGCCGCGTCTGGCCGCCTCTTGCAACAGCAAAGACCGGATCACCAGCGCACTCGCAGCAGCGCGCCATGCCAGACCCGGTTTCCCCATGGGGGCCGCGTGGTTCTGGGCTTCTGCAGCAATGACCGAGATCGGGATCTTCTCGCCATTGACGGTCACGTCGGAAAACAGTGGTTTGTTCATCGTGTTCACTCCGCAGTCTTGCGGCGGCGTGACCGCACGATCTGATAACCGGGCCGCCACAGGTAGCGTACGGGCACCGACAACATGTGGACAAGCCGGGTGAACGGGAACAACAGAAAGATCGTCAAACCCAAAAACAGGTGCAGCTTGAAGATGATGTTGACGTCCCCGATATAGCTTGCCGCGTTCGGATCAAAGGTGAGTATCCCCTGTGCCCAACTCATGAACTTGGTCATTTCATACCCGTCCAGATGCTGAAGCGACACAAAGACCGTCAACACACCCAGCACCAGCTGCGCCAGCAACAGGATCAGGATCCAGTTGTCGGCAAAGTTTGAATTGGCGTGGATGCGCGGATCATAGAGACGACGATGCAACAGCATTCCGCCGCCGACCAGTGCCATGACACCCGCGATGCCACCGACGACGATTGCGATTACCTGCTTCGCGCCATGGCTGATGCCGATCGCATCGAAAATGGCGATCGGCGTCAGCAAGCCACCAATATGCCCGAACAGGATCGTCAGAACGCCGATGTGGAACAGGACAGAGCCCCAGACCAGCTGTTTGCGTCGCAACAATTGGCTGGAGGACGATTTCCAGGTGAATGGCACGGTTTCGTATCGTGCGATGGACCCGAACACCATCACCGTGATGGCGATGTAGGGGAAAATTCCATACAGAAAGTTATGCATTTATGCCTCCATCATTTGACCGCTGTGGCCGGCCTGGCGTTAACGGGTTGATCCATACCGGCGAGCATATCGCGCACCTGCGGACATCCTGCGTTGGGGTCCGGGCCAAAGAGAACTTCGCTCTCTTCCCAGATCGAATCGAGCGCCTTGAGGTCATCCGGGTCCGTGTCCGGTTGAGCCAATAGCTCTGCCACGGCTTGATCGTCAGCCTGCACGTCCGCAAGCTGCACCAAAGCAGTAAACACGGGAGCGTAACTGCTTTCGCGGCGGTTCAGCCGCTCGACCAGCGCGGCAAAGATATGCGCCGCGTCCGACAGCACATCCTTCGCCTCATCTGCGGGACGCATCGCCAGATACTCCAGCAGCACCGGAAGATGATCCGGCAACTCGCTGGTCGCCGGATCGAACCCGGCATCGCGATAGGTTTCGACCAATGAAACCATCGCGCTGCCGCGGTCGCGGCTTTCGCCGTGGACATGCTCAAACAGGTTGAGCGACAGCGTGCGCGAGCGGTCGAACAGACCAACATAGGCCTCTTCCAGCGCATAGATGTCATCTTGCTCCAGCGTGCCGAGAAGCGGCGCAAAATCGCTCCGCACCGCCGTGGTCAAGCGCGTTTCCGACATGAGCACAGCCGCGATTTCGGGCATCGCCGTTTGCAGTTCTTTGGTCGGATAGCTGAGTATAAGTGAGAGCGCCTTGAGTGTCCGGTCCATCACGATGCCTCCGTCGGCAGGACGAGGGTTTTCTTTTTCCCCTTGCCGCCAAAAAGTGTGCCCTGACTGATACCGCTGGAGCAGCCGTTCCCATCGGTAAAGCCACAACCGCCGCGTATTTCGAGGGCATCTTCATCCGTCTCGCGATGGGTGGTCGGGATTACGAAACGATCCTCATAATCGGCAATCGCCATGATCTTGTACATGTCTTCGATCATGCGGCCCGACATACCGACGCGTTCGGCAATTCCTTCGTCAATCACACCGTCAACGGTTTTTGCACGCATATAGGCCCGCATCGCCAGCATCCGTTCCAGCGCATGAACCACTGGCTCTTCTTTGCCGGCAGTCAGCATGTTGGCCAAATATTGCACCGGGATGCGAAGCGACCGTACGTCGGGCATATCGCCATCGATACCGATCATTCCGGCCTCTGCGGCATTCTGGATCGGGCTCAGGGGCGGTATATACCAAACCATCGGCAAGGTCCGGTATTCGGGGTGGAGCGGAAAGGCAATCTTCCAGTCCATCGCCATCTTCCACACCGGGCTTTGCTGCGCGGCTTTTATCCAATCCTGCGGGATACCCTGCTCCAGCGCCAATCGCTGGATTTCGGGATCGTTAGGATCAAGAAAGATATCGAGCTGCGCCTGATACAGATCATGTGCATCCGGCATATTTGCAGCTTCTTCGATGCGGTCGGCATCATAGAGCATCACGCCAAGATAACGGATACGTCCGACGCAGGTTTCCGAACACACCGTCGGATTGCCAGACTCAATGCGCGGATAGCAGAACGTGCATTTCTCCGATTTTCCGGATTCCCAATTGTAGTAGATCTTCTTGTAAGGACAGCCAGAGATGCACATCCGCCAGCCACGGCATTTCTCTTGGTCGATCAGGACGATACCGTCCTCTTCGCGCTTGTAGATCGCCCCCGATGGGCAGGCGGCCACGCAGGTCGGGTTGAGGCAATGCTCGCACAGGCGCGGCAGATACATCATGAAGGTGTTTTCATACTGGCCGTAGATGTCCTTTTGAATGCCGTCGAAGTTGTAGTCTTTCGACCGTTTTTCGAATTCACCGCCCAAGATCTCGTCCCAGTTGGGACCTTTGACGATCTTTTCCATCCGTTCACCGGTAATTTTGGAGCGCGGCCGCGCGGTTGGGAAATGCTCCATCTCAGGCGCGGATTTCAGGTGGTCATAGTCGAAATCGAATGGTTCGTAATAATCATCGATCTCGGGAAGGTCGGGGTTGGCAAAGATATTCGCCAAAATCCGCCATTTCGCACCCTGCTTGGGCCGCAGTTTGCCGCCCTTGCGCACCCAGCCGCCGTTCCAGCGTTTCTGGTTTTCCCAGTCGGTAGGATAGCCGGTGCCAGGCTTAGTTTCGACGTTGTTGAACCAAGCGTATTCGACACCCTCGCGGCTGGTCCAGACGTTCTTGCAGGTAACCGAGCAGGTATGGCACCCAATACATTTGTCCAGGTTCAGCACCTTGCCGATTTGTGCGCGAATTCTCATTCTGCTGCCTCCACATTGTCGGCTGGCGCGTCGAGCCAGTCCACTTTGTTCATCTTGCGAACGACGACGAATTCGTCGCGGTTGCTGCCAACGGTTCCATAATAGTTGAACCCGTAGGACAATTGCGCGTAGCCGCCGATCATATGCGTCGGTTTCAGCGTCGTACGGGTGACGGAGTTATGAATACCCCCACGACGGCCGGTCTTTTCCGACCCCGGCGTGTTCACGATTTTCTCTTGTGCGTGATACATGAACAGCGTGCCGTTCTTCATACGCTGGGAAACCACCGCCCGGGCCGTCAACGCACCGTTGGAGTTGTAGACCTCGACCCAGTCGTTATCGACAATCCCCGCCGTCTTTGCGTCAACCTCGCTCATCCAGACTACCGGACCGCCACGGTTGAGCGTGAGCATCAACAGGTTGTCGGAATAGGTCGAGTGGATGCCCCATTTCTGGTGGGGCGTGATGAAGTTCAGGATGACATGCGCCCTGTCCTCGTCACTGTCCATCTTGGCAGTGACAGTTTTCGTATCGACCGGCGGGCGATAGATCGCAAACCCTTCGCCAAAGGCCCGCATCCACAGATGATCCTGATAGAGTTGTTGACGCCCTGTCAGGGTGCGCCACGGGATCAACTCGTGAACGTTGGTATAGCCTGCGTTATAGCAAACCTCCTCGGACTCGATGCCCGACCATGTGGGCGAGGAAATGATCTTGCGGGGCTGCGCGGCGATATCGCGAAAACGGATCTTTTCGTCTTCTTTGACCGCAGCCAGATGCGCGTGCTCGCGCCCGGTAAATTTTTCCAGCGCGTGCCATGCCTTGACGGCGACCTCGCCATTGGTTTCCGGGGCCAACATTAGAATAACCTCGGCCGCGTCGATGCCGGTATCGATCTTGGCACACCCCTTGGCCGAGCCATCCAGCCATTCGCCGTTCAAATCACGCAGGTGCTGCACTTCGACTTCGGTCTTCCACGTGATGCCTTTGCCGCCGTTGCCGACCTTGTCCATGAGCGGGCCAAGAGCCACGAAGCGGTCATAGATCGCACCGTAATCACGTTCGACGGTGATGAAGTTCGGCGCGGTTTTGCCGGGGATCAGTTCGCACTCGCCCTTCTTCCAGTCGAGAACCTGATCCTGTGCGATCTCGAAGGCCGTATCGTGCTGCAACGGCAGCGCAACGACATCGGTCTCCTTGCCAAGAACCTCGGGCGCGACCTCCTGCACCTTCTTGGCGATGGCCTTGAAGATTTCCCAATCCGACTTGCTTTCATAGGCCGGATCCACCGCCGCCTGAAGCGGGTGGATGAACGGGTGCATGTCGGAGGTATTCAGGTCATCTTTTTCATACCAACTGGCCGTCGGAAGCACGATATCCGAATAGACGCACGTCGTACTCATGCGGAAATCGATCGTCACCAGAAGGTCAAGTTTACCCTCGGGCGCCTTCTCGTGCCACTTGACCTCCTTAGGCAGCACGCCGCCCTCTTGGCCCAGATCCTTGCCCATCACGCCGTGTTTCGTGCCGAGCAGATACTTGAGGAAATACTCGTGCCCCTTGCCCGACGATCCCAGAATATTGGAGCGCCACACGAACAGGTTGCGCGGCCAGTTCTCTGGTGCTTCGGGATCTTCGCACGACATTTCGAGCGCGCCCGATTTCAACTGCTCCGCGATATAGGGCGCGATCTCCTTGCCTGCGGCCTTGGCCGCCTTGGCCACCTCCAGCGGGTTTGTCTTCAATTGCGGCGCTGATGGCAGCCAACCCATGCGCTCGGCACGAGCGTTGTAATCGATCAGGCTAGCGTCCCAATCACCTGCAGGGGCAGTTGGTGACAGAATCTCGCCAGCGGTCACCTGTTCGTAACGATACTGACCGGTGTGAGCATACCAGGCGCTGGTCGAGTTCATGTGGCGCGGCGGGCGGTGCCAATCGAGTGCAAAGGCCAGCGGTGTCCAGCCGGTCTGCGGGCGCAGTTTCTCCTGCCCGACATAGTGGCTCCAGCCGCCGCCGGATTTACCGACACATCCGCACATCACCAACATGTTGATGATCCCGCGATAGGTCATGTCCATGTGATACCAGTGGTTGATTCCGGCACCCAGAATGACCATCGATTTGCCTTCGGTCTTTTCTGCGTTGCGGGCAAACTCGCGGGCGACGACAGCGATTTTTTCTGCCGGAACGCCGGTGATCTTTTCGGCCCATGCGGGAGTGTAGGGAATGTCGTCAGAATAGTTCTTTGATACCCAATCCCCGCCAAGCCCGCGATCGAGGCCATAGTTTGCGCAGAACAGGTCAAACACCGTGGCAACGATGATTTCAGACTTGCCCGAGGTGATCTTCTTGACCGGGATATTGCGGGTCATCACGTCGGGGTGGTCGCATTTCACGAAATGCTGATGCGCCATGCCGCCGAAATAGGGGAAGTCGACACCCTTTACTTCGTCATGATCGACATCGCCGATAAAGGTCATTGCCAGTTCGGTTTCAGCTTTGCCCGCGCGTTCCTCAAGATTCCACTGCCCGTCCTGGCCCCAGCGATACCCGACCGAGCCGTTGGGCGCGACCGGGGCGCCGGATTTCAGGTCCCATGCTACTGTTTTCCACTCGGGATTGTTCTTTTCGCCCAGCTTGTCGGCCAGATCGTCAGCCCGCAGGAAGCGGCCCGGGATCAGCTTGCCGTCTTTTTCCTCCAGCTTCACCAACATGGGAAAATCCGAGTATTTGCGGCAGTAATCCTCGAAATAATCGACCTGGTCATCCAGATGAAATTCACGCAGGATCACATGGCCCATCGCCATCGCGAGGGCGGAATCAGTCCCCTGTTTAGGCGCCAGCCAGACATCCCCGAATTTCGAAGCCTCCGAATAGTCCGGACAGATGACGGCGGATTTGGCGCCGCGATACCGTGCCTCGGTATAGAAATGTGCATCCGGCGTACGGGTTTGCGGCACGTTCGAGCCCCAGAGCAGCAGAAAGCCGGCGTTATACCAGTCGGCCGATTCCGGCACGTCGGTCTGTTCGCCCCATGTCTGCGGGCTGGCGGGGGGAAGGTCGCAATACCAGTCATAGAACGACATCACCGTGCCGCCCATCAGGCTGAGATACCGGCTGCCGGCCGCATAGGACACCATCGACATCGCGGGGATCGGCGAAAAGCCGAAGACACGGTCCGGGCCGTAGGTTTTCGTCGTATAGGCGTTGGCGGCGGCGATAATCTCGGTCGCCTCCTCCCAACTGGCGCGTACAAATCCGCCCTTGCCACGGGTTTGCACATAGGACGCGCGCAGGATCGGATTCTCCTGCAACGTCTTCCATGCGGCCACTGGCGTCATGGTCTCGCGCATCTTGCGCCATGCTTTCATCAATCTGCCGCGGATCAGCGGATTTTTCACCCTGTTCGCAGAATAAAGATACCAGCTATAGCTAGCGCCGCGCGCACAGCCGCGCGGCTCGTGATTGGGCAGATCAGGACGCGTGCGCGGGTAATCCGTCTGCTGGGTTTCCCATGTGACGATGCCGGATTTGACGTAGATCTTCCACGAGCACGATCCAGTGCAGTTGACGCCATGGGTCGAGCGCACGATCTTGTCGTGCCGCCAGCGATTGCGATAGGTATCCTCCCAATCGCGGCTTTCGCGGGTGGTCTGCCCGTGCCCTTTGGAAAAGCGATCAAGCTCCTTGGATTGCAGAAAATTCAGTCTGTCGAGCAGATGGCTCATGTCATTCTCCTGTCAGGTCAGGGGTCGCGGGTCGATCACCGGCGACATCGATCGTTTATGGTCCAGCAAGGCGCCGGGACG
>JAGXHB010000033.1 GCA_024636425.1 Roseobacter sp. | reverse complement strand
TCCTGACTGGCGTTGAAGTCTTGCACTTGTGTGGCAACAAGTTCACCCAGACGCCCTGTAAAAGCATGCCAAAATTCTATTTCGGTCTGCGCATACGCCGAGATCGGCGAAAAAAGCGTGGACCCGGCGACCAATGCGCCAATTGCTACGTTTCTCATATTATCCTCCCAGTTCGCACCGACTCTCTGTCGGCAGTCCTCGAAACGTTATCCTGCACTCAATGATCAGCAAGGCAATACTTTTTGCCGTTGTTGCGAACCGCGCGATGTTTGCAAAGTAAGACTTGGCGGTAAGATATTGGCTTTGGTTGCACAGGGGCGCAACGCTCAGCCGACAGCTGGGATCAGTGACGGCCAAAGTGTAAAAACCACGGAAAGTGGCGGGGTTACCGGGTACGATGCCGGAACCTTGCAGCCGAGCCGAACAAGACGCTGCCCGGCATTCATGAGGCTAATATCTGCAACCGGACACGCTCGGGCGAAGGCGTCCAGCTTGAGCTTCCAATGTCGCTGCGCCTCAAACTGGCGACGGATCAGGATGCGCTGAATACATTCAGCCAAGCTGTCCGAGAGGCTATCTTGCCTGCACCGTCACGCTGACCTTAATTTCGCTCGAATGGTCATGGTGCGAGAAGCAAATTGCGCGATGATATGAAAAAATCAAATGGCGTTTTGCCACGCGTTCAAGCGGCCACTTTTTTCAGGTGAATTCATCTTCGCCTGAAGTAATTTAACCAGCCTGAACAATTTCAGCCGGTGGTTCGGGCCGCGTTTCACCAGGTTCTTCCACCGGGTTTTCGGTTGGCCCGATATCCGGGTCTTCCTGAGGCGGAAGCAGAGGACTTTCAGAAGTTTCCTGAACAGAATCTTCTGCGGGCGGTGGGTTTGGGTCCTCTGTCACGATCAGTCTGCCAATCGTGAACGCTCTGTGGCGTTCGGTCCACCAGCGGGTGCATCACCCAGAGCGTCGTCTGATCTATGCAACTCTTCTTTCGGATCTTTGGGCGGCTTCTTCTGGCTGTCATCTTTCTTAATGTCGTCCTTTGACTTGCTCATATCAGTCTCCTGAGGTTTCGAATTGCGGTAAGTAGAAGGGAGCGGCACCAGGCCGCCTCCCCTCGCCAACTGTCAGTCCGACAGTTTGTCCTTGGCGTCACCGACGCCTTTCTGGGCCTTACCTTTGGCCTGATCGCGCTGGCCTTCGCGTTTCATCTCGTCGTTGCCAGTCGCATCACCGGCTTCTTCTTTGACCTTGCCGCCAACGTCCTTGGCTTTGCCTTTTGCTTGATCTTCATTAGCCATTTTCAGCTCCATCATATGAGTTAAAAATGTGCTGGCTCAACTCGTAGATCTTGTCGTAGTTCCCGGCTGTTACGTGTCTTCCAAGATGAAAAGTACACCCCGAACCAAATCGCGACTGTCGGACCGCCCGCCAAGCGAACCGGCAAGCACCCCCATCGTCGCGAGAAAAACACTAAGCTTGAAATGATCGAGTGCGGTCGTGGCTTCTCCGTCACCTGGCCAGCTTTCCATCAACTGCTCGGGGAAGACCGTGACAATGGCAAAATACATCAGACCCCCGAAGAGCATGAACATGACCAGCAGGGTGAGCAGAAGCGATAGGAAGACCGAAGCGATTGTGACGACGCTGGCTTCCGTGATCCGCCTGTCCCTGCTCAGTAGCGTGTCGAACGCAAAGGCCCGGTAGAGGACAAACACCGCTGCCGCCAAACCTAAAATCGAGAACAAGACAATCTGGGGGATGGTCACGGCGTAGGCGACGTCCCAAGTCTCGGCACTGAAGAGCAGCACGATGATGACCGACAGAGCGGCCGCCAGCATCGTCGGCATTCGTGCAAGCAACCTCAACGGATTGGCGCGCGTGACAGCCCGCGCGATTGCGCCCGCGTCGCGAAACAGCGTCTCGCAAACGAACCCTAACTTGCCGTCTCGGGTGGAGCGTTCGTTGGCCTCGTGGGGCAGGATAAGGGCAATTTCCTCCAGTTGCGATGTTGTCAGCGCGCCCATGCGATCCAGATCTTCGACCTTTTCCAGCGGATACATCACGTTAGCAGTGTCGCGCTCGTGGTGGAGGCCGACAAGATGGCCAAAACTGTGCAGCATCAGCTTTGCCAGTCGCGTCGCTGTTCGCTCGGGATCGGGAGTATCTCCCCAAAATCCAGGGTCCAGGCGGCGAGTTGAAATGACAGCGATATTGGTCAACGGAGATGGCAAAGCGAGTGCAAACGCAAGTGATGACGACGATAGGTCAACCTCAGTAACGATGAGCAGGAACGGCAGGTCGCGTTCCAGCTTTTCGGCAAGTCCGATCTCCAGAAAGTCGAGAGGTGCGTAATTCCCGGCTCCGGGGGTCAAATGCGGCCCGGCAAAGGCAAGAGAATTTGTGCGCAGACGAGGCTCGTGCGCAAAAGCTGCCTCCAATTCAGCAACGGCGAGATCCACGACCTGGCTGAACCGCTCCGACTCCCGGCCCTCGATTTCCATTTTCATGACGCCGACGATGAATGAGCCGGAATTTGCCTTCTGCAATTTCGCTTCCTGATCAATGTCCATCTCGTTTCCTCCGCTGCTTGCAAATCAGACCTCCAAAAACCTTCAATACTCACACGGGTCGAATTACTACTGCATGATGATCATAAATGCGGTGAGATGTCGCCCCGCACGAGGGGCGTGGCGGCTGGACATGGTACACCGGATCGGCGGGTTGGATGTACCGCGCGGGTATCGAGGGTCTGCTGGGTCTGACGCGCGCCGGACCCGCGCTGACGTTCGACCCATGCTTTCCCTCAGGCTGGCCGCAGATGCAGGCAACGCTCAACATTGGCACGAGCCAACTTCGGATCACCATCGACAACGAGGGACAGAGCGGGCGCGGCATTGCGACGGCTGACCTGAATGGGACCGCACTGGAAGTGGTGCAATCCCGCCTCACAATTACGCTGCCCGCTGCGCAGGACGTCCGGGTGCACAGGTTGAAAATAAAGCTGCGGGACCGGGCTTGAGAGCTTGGCAGGCAGTGGCCAGGCATCGTGATTTTTTCCGTTATTCCTGCCAGGTGGCCCGCGATCGGTGCCACTGGAATCTGCGGCATCGTTGACGTCGATCAGTGTTTTGGCCGAGCGGCTCTGCCCTGCGTTTGCGGCTTAAGAGCGCATCGTGTTCGAAGGATTGGACTCATCCTGATCGTTGAGAATGGCCCACTTTGGGGCTTTGAGCCCGTTCACGCTGGTTCGTCGATCCTGACCCGTCGCAGTATAGGGAGAACCGCTGAGCCTACAAATCACCGGACACTGGCAACCTTGTGCCCGCAACTCACCCCGCCGGTGTTTGCTGGTGGGCCATGCGCAACCAGGCGTCGTCTTCTTTAAGGTAGGTCGATGTGCACAAGGCCTCATAGATCGGCGTGTCGCCCCGTTCTGCGGAAACGTGATAGGCCAGAACGGCAATGCTACCCTCGCGCGACACATGACGTTCACTCATCACCACGGACCGCCAGCGTTGTGCAACACTTGCCTCCCTCCAGGGTGCGTCGCCGCTCAGGATACCGGTCGGGAGAGGGAAAACGAAAACGGCATTCCTGGACGACGATTGTCGGACGCTGTCGGCACCTTGTGTCCAAAACTGTTCTTCAAGTTCCCATAGGATGTCATCGGCGGCCATTCAGATTTCCTTTTTGATGGAAGGTTTCGGAAGCGGACTGCATTGCGCGGGCATGTGTGTCCTTCACGTGCCTTGGGCAAGCTTCACCATCCAGCCCACAAACAGAAGAGTCGCAAAGATCCAGAAAATCATCTTTCCATTGGGAGATTTTATGGATGACCCGTCTGGGGCATGGGTCGATTGTCTCGCAGTCTTGCCGTCGACAGGTAGAAAGTCCAGCAGTGACTGGGCCAGTGTACTGCGATCCGTGACGATGGCTGGAACATCCGTGAACCGCACCAGCAGTGCTTCCAACCTGTGCCGTGCCCGCGTTTCCGGCATCTTGGCCAGGTCGGCGGCTTCGACCCACGGGTCAATGTCAAGGCGAGCCAGCATTGACAGGACAGAAACATTTGTGCCTGTCCTGTCCTCACCCACTGGGGCTGCAAGAAAACTTTCGTAGATTGGATCGCGACTAAGTTCGGTCATTGATACGGCCATCGCGGGCTCCTGTCTGGGGGACGGTCGGGCTTTTCAAAAACGCGACCGTGAATGAGGGGGTTCGCGGACAGATACACGCAATGACCCGATGCAATCCTGACGTAGATCAGTTTGCTACAGTTCCGGACCTGATAGGGCTGCGGATTAGTGCTCGCGTTGCCTTCGCAATCGTCGCTTCCTCGTCTGTCGGGATCACCAGCACTTCGACAATGGACTGCGGGGACCCGATGCGAACGGCGTTGGCGTGGTTCGCGTCTGTGTCGATCACCACACCCAACCAGCGCAGGTGCGCACATATGTCTTCTCGGACCCGCGCTGAATTCTCACCAGCCCCGGCGGTAAAGACGAGAGCATCGAGCCCCCCGATGGCGACCGCCAGCCTGGCCAGCTCTCCGGCCGCGCGGTAACAGAACAGGTCGATGGCTTCTTTTGCAGGGGCTGATGTGTCGGCCTGAAGCGCTGCCATGACCCGCTCTCGCCTGCGCCCTCTCATCCGCCTTCGCGGAAACTTGGGTACAGCATCATGCCGCCATCCACGTAAAGGGCGTGTCCATGAACATAATCGCTCTCATCCGAAGCCAGCCACTGAACCGCGCGCGCGATATCGTCCGGTTCGCCGACCCGCCCATAGGGAATGAGCTTGAGAAGTTCCTGACGGCCGTCTTCATCCTCCCAGGCGTCCCGGTTGATGTCGGTCATTATGGCGCCGGGAGATACAGCGTTTACGCGGATTTTTTCGGGACCGAGTTCCTGCGCCAGAGATTTCATCAACATCAGCGTTCCGCCCTTTGCAGCGCTGTAGTTGCTGCGTCCCGCCCATGGGATCCTGTCGTGGACCGAGCTCATGAAGATGATGTTGCCGGAAGCGCGACCGTCGCTCTTGTTTTTGCGCGAGCAGAACCCTCTTGCCGCGGCACGAGCGCAAAGAAACTGACCCCGCAGATTGGTGGAGAGAACGGCATCCCAATCATCCACGGACATGGTAATCAGATCTGAATCCTTCTGGATACCAGCGTTGGCAACAAGAATATCTAACGGCCCGACATCCTCGCGGCAACGCTCGAACATGGCCTCGACCTGGCGCTCGTCGCCGACATCGGCCTGATGGGCGACGGCGCTGCCACCTGCGCCCTCAATCTGATCGACCACTTCCGCAGCACTTTGCCGGTCGCCGTAGTAATTCACCAGCACACGAGCACCTGCCGCTGCAAGTCTCAGGGCACAGGCGCGACCGATTCCCGAGCTTGCCCCGGTGACGAGCGCAACACGCCCACTTAAAGGTGTATCCGACATAATGATCTCCTTTGGTTTGGTGAGTTGGACGCAGCCGGGACCACGGCGTCATGGATGGCGACCGAATGGCAGGCTTTGCGATGACATATCGCGAATATGCACACGAGGCCTCTCATTGCGTGCCCCGTCATCGGTCTATGCGCAGCACCGAGCGCCGCGAAGAAAATAGCCGGAATTTGCGGTTCCGGATCAGAGCATACGCAAGGCCTCTCCAGCCCTGAGTAGAGCCGATCAGACGCCGCGCACGGTCCGCGTTCGTGCCGCGCAGCGCCTCGCGGCCGTCGCGCTCATAAAGCGAGAGAAGCTGGGCGCTCGAGATCAGAGCGAGATGGGTGAAAGCCTGAGGAAAATTGCCGAGAAATGCACCACTCGCCGGGTCGATCTCCTCTGAATAGAGACCGACATCGTTGGCATGGCCCAGCAGCCTTTCGAAAAGGGCACGCGCTTCGTCGCCACGGCCCATTATGAGCAACGCCTCGACGAACCAGAAGCTTGTGATCATAAAGGCGCCCTCGCCGCCCGACAGGCCGTCATCCCCGCGATAGCGGTAGACAAAATCGTCCTTCTTCAGGTCGGCCTCGATTTTCCGGATGGTCCTCTCGATAAGCGCGTCGTCGAGCGGGATACCCAAAAGCGGCACCTGCAGCAGCGATGCATCCGTGCTGTCCGCGCCGAACGATTGCGCGAGGTATCCCGGATTGCCCGCACAACCCTCGTTCTCGACCGCGCGCAGGATCGCATCGCGGTTTTCGCGCCAGACCGGGCGATCGCCGAACAGCCTTGCTGCCCGGTCCAGCGTCACCCATGCCATGATCTTGCCTTGGGTGAAATGCCGGGACCCTCCGCGCATTTCCCACAGCCCCTGGTCCGGTTCCTGCCATATCCTGCACACATGGTCCGCTACGCTTATGAAGAGCGCTTTCTCGCCTGCGTCGAAGCGCTCGCCAAGACAAGCGCGCAGTTCCGCCCAGTCGAGCACCTCGCCGAACACGTCGAGCTGTCGCTGTCCGGCGGCCTCGTTTCCGACCCTGACGGGTCTGCTCTGATGATAACCCGAGAGGTGATCGAGCGTCCGCTCGCGCAGAAAGGGCTCCCCGTCCAGACCGTACATGATCCGCATCACCGAGCCTTCGCGCAGGCAATTTCGGGTTAGAAACTCGGTAAAGCGCCGACCTTCGCCGCTGTACCCCAGCACCGACAGCGCAAAGAGCGCGTAGGTCGTGTCACGCATCCAGCAGAAACGATAGTCCCAGTTCCGCTCGCCACCGATCTCTTCCGGAAGCGAGGTGGTGGGTGCCGCGACAAGCGCGCCGGTCGGGGCGTAGGTCAAAAGCTTGAGCGCAAGTGCGCTGCGCCCGACAGCCGCCGCGTACGGCCCTTGGTAACGCGAATATTCTGTCCATTCGGTCCAATAGGATTTGGTCGCCTCAAAAAGCGCGTCACTCTGTTCTCGTGGGTCACCCAGCGCCTCCATCGCGGTCAACACCATGCTCTGCCGATCTCCTTCGCAAAGGTCGAACTCGGTGACTGCGGTTCCTGATTCCAGCCGAAGATTGCCGGTGCACCACAGCTTCGTCCCGCCGTTGCAGAGGAAACCGTCGTTCTCGACCTTGATGTCCGGCGGATCGACCGAGAAGTCTGCCGCGCGCGGCGCGAGGCGCGATGTGACCCGGACGGTTCCGGCCACGCATTCCAGACGACGTACCAGCCAGCCGGGTGCGTTAAGGGTGACGTAATCGTGGACACTGGCGCTTCGCGCTCTGCCGACCGGCATGAAATCGATCACATCGAGCGTTCCTGATTCCGTCTCGAAACGCGTGCGTAGTATGTTGGTTCGCGGAAGGTACTCTCGTGACGTGCTGACCATGCCCTCGACACAAATGTCCCAGGCGCCGCCACCTTTGTCGAGGAGACGAAAGAACACTGGATCGGCATCGAAGCGCAGCAAGGTGCACCAGTCGATGCTGCCCTGACGTGAGACGAGTGCCGCTCCGTGGCAGTCCCCGATCAGGGCATAATCACGGATCGGCGGCTGTGGGGGTGCGCAAGTCATCATCGACTCCCTTGATATGATCGCGGTCGAGCCAAGACCTGCCTCCATTCGTTTTGAAGCTTCTGCTGTAAAATGCGCCAAAATTGGAAAGGTTCCCGCAATTTGGCGGCAGACGCATCAGGCAGTGGCGTCAACGGAGACCCCAAAGCGCAATAAATGCCAAAGCAACGCAAGACCGAAAACCGGATCCGGAACAGGCAAGCCCAAGCCGCGCACCGCTGTCCGTGTTGCTGATCCTCTGAATGGGTAGGTCATCTGGTAATTCTGGTACGACTTACCCTGCGATGAAGTTCGCGATCCGCCCCAGGCTCTTTCGGGCAGGTGGCAGCGCGTCCGGCCACAGTGTCCACATATGAAAGAGCGGGCCGATGACGTCCAGCGTAAGAGGAACCCCCGCGCGCGCAGCGGCGCTTGCAAACAGCAACGTATCGCCCAAAAGCACCTCGTTCACCGCGGCCGTCAGGTAGATCGGTGGCAGCCCAGACAGATCAGCCAGCACGGGCGACACATCGGGATCGTCACTGTCACGCTCGCCAAAGCACATCCGCGCCAGGTCCGCATCCGTGGCGTCATCGTTCATCAGGTCGGTCGTCACCCGCCGCGTCGTGCTTTGCCCGCTGCGGTCGGTGTTCGGACTGACAAGTGCCAGCCTGCAAATGCGACCGGGCCGCGCCAGCGCGGTGGCAATCGCCAGATGGCCACCCGCGCTGTCACCCGCCAAGACGACCGGCCCGGGCAGCGCATCTACGACCGCACATGCATCGTCGCGCTGCGCGGGCCAGCGGAATTCAGGCGCCAGCCTGTAGTCCGGCACCACGATCCGCCAATCCAGCATCTGCGCCAGCATTGCGGTACATCGCCCGTGCGTGAGGGGTGAGCCGAAGACGTAACCGCCACCGTGCAGATAGACGACCGTGCGCGGTGCTTTGCCATTGAATACACGCACAGGAACGCCACCTATCCGAGTTTCCTCACCCAGTGCACAAGC
>JAGXHB010000032.1 GCA_024636425.1 Roseobacter sp. | reverse complement strand
GTGGCGAAATTCGTCGCGGCGGAACAGCGGGGAAATATGAACCTCGATAATCGGCGCATCATAGATCAGCAGGCTGTCCAGAATGGCGATCGAGGTCGAGGTAAAGCCCGCAGGGTTGATCAGCAGACCGGCTGTCTTGCCGCGCCCCTGTTTGATCCAGCCCATGATTTCAGCCTCACTGTCGCTTTGGCGAAAGTCGATGTCCACGCCCTCCTGCTCGGCGGTGCGTCGGCACAGCGCTTCGACGTCTACCAGTGTATCGTGGCCATAGACCTCAGGCTGGCGGATGCCCAACATATCAAGATTCGGACCATTGATGATCAAGATTGTTTTCGTCATGAAAGCTCCGGTCTGTATCAGCCCTTGTACCCGTAGAGCCGCGGCAGCCACAGCACGAGGTCGGGGACAAAGGTGATGATCGCGAGGCCCGCGATCATGATGGCGAGGAAGGGTAAGAGGTGGCGGATGGTGTCTCCGATCGGTGATCGGGTGATGGACGTCACCACGAACAGCAACAATCCGTAGGGCGGCGTCGCCAGCCCGATCATGGTGTTGACCACGACGATGACGCCGAAGTGGACCGGATCCACACCAAGCGCCACCGCAGTCGGCAGGAAGATCGGCACGATCACCAGCAGGATGGCGTTCGCCTCAAGCAGGCAGCCCAGCAGCAGCAACATCACGTTCACCATCAGCAGGAACGAAACCATCGTCAGTTCACGGTCCCCAAGAGCATCGCGGATGACGTTCGGCACCTGCTCGATGGTCACGACATAGTTGAATGCCAGGGCGCCCGCGATCAGGAAGCCCACACTGGCAGTCGAGCGCGCACTGTTGCGCACCGTCTGATAGGCCGTACTCAGCGACACCGAACGGTAAAAGACCGTGGAGACGAGAAAGGCATAGAGCGCGGCAAGCGCTGCGGCCTCGGTGGGGGTGGTGACGCCACCGTAGATGCCGACCAGCAAGATGACCGGCATCAACAGTGCGGGAATGGCCCGCACCGTGATGCGCGGCAGGTCACGCAGCGGCACGGGGTCGTCTATCGGATAGTCGTGGATACGGGCCTGCCATGCGTTCATGACCATCAGCAAGATGCCGAGGATCAGACCGGGGACGACACCTGCCAGAAACAGGAAACCGATGGAGGTGTCGGACACCAGAGCGAACAATACCATTGGAATAGACGGGGGGATAATCGGCCCGATTATCGCTGAGGCGGCGGTGATCGCACCGGCATAGGCACCGGGGTATTTGCCGTCCTTGGTCATCAGGTTAATGATGATCCGGCCCATTCCCACAGCATCGGCGATGGCAGACCCGGACATGCCCGAAAAGATTAGCGAGGACACCACGTTGACATGCCCCAGCCCGCCCCGAAAACGTCCGACCAAGGCGCGGCAAAAATCCAGCAGCCGGTCCGAAAGCGATCCGACATTCATCAGGTCGGCTGCAAAGATGAACAGCGGGATCGCCAGCAGCACGTACGAGCCGTAAAGCCCGGTCAGCATCTGCTCGAAGGCAATCGACATATCCTGCCCCTGCAACAGCAGATAAAACACGGACGACGCCAGCATCGCATGCCCAATCGGCAGGCCGATGATTGCGGTCATCAAGATGACGGCAACGCAGGCTCCAAATTCCCAGCTCACTCAGTAAAATCCTTCCGTACGGCCACGTCGGCCCCTGCTTCGGGCGCGTCGTGTCCTGTGGCAGCGGTCCAGAACACCCATGCATAGCGCAGGATCGAGACGACCGAGAACACCAACGCGATGGAATAGACCCAGTTGAAACGGATATCGAGATAAGACGTTTTCTGGATCTTCATGAACGTCACGAAATCCCAAAGTGCCGGCAACGACCAAGCATAGATGCCCACCACAAAGATCGAGAACGCGATGCGAAACCACCGGCGCAGGGCGGGCGATACGCTGCCGTACAGTATGTCGAAACGGATCTCATCCTCTTCGCGCGCCGAAACGGATTGCCCCCACAGCAGTATCCATAGCCACGCGATCACGCACACTTCAACCGTCCAGCCCACGGGACTGTTCATGACATAGCGCATCAGCACCTGTATGATAAAACTCACGAACATCGCAGCCAGCAAGATCGCAGGGATAGCATCGGCCAGCACACGCGCAAAGTACTTGAGACGGGTCAAAGAGGGCATCGGTTCTTTCCGCGAGTACGAGGGTGTCAGGGCGGCACGCCTGAACGCGCCACCCCGATCCGATGGCGGTTTTTTTACTCAGCCAGTGCGTTGATCGCGTCGATCATACCCTCGGGCCAGCTTTGCGCGAACTCGGATTCCAGATATTTCTTCTGAGCATAGTCGCGAAAGGCAACCCGGTCGGGCTCGTATACTCTCAGCCCTTCGTCCTTGAAGAACTGGACCAGCTCTTCTTCACGGGCGATGTGACGCTGGGTGCTCTTGTCGATGGCCGTGTCTACCGCCGATTGCAGCGCCTCTTGCTGCTCGGGGGTAAAGCCGTTCCACAGCTCTGCGCTGATCGCCAGGACGTCAAAGCCGACAAGGTGGCCGGTCATCACGATCTGGCTGGTCACTTCGTAGAACTTCATGTTGTAGTCGTTGGGCAACGGATTGTCCTGACCGTCGATCGCGCCGGTCTGCAGTGCGGTGTACACTTCGGCATAGGCCAGCGGCGTCGGGTTCGCACCGATAGCTTCGCCGAGGAACTGCCACGCATCGCCTCCAGGCATCCGCAGGGTCACACCGTTCAGGTCTTCAGGCTTCATGACGTCTATTTCGGGGGCCAGGTTCACCTGCCGCGTGCCGAAATACACCGGCGCGAGAACGTGGATGCCAGCCTCTTCGGTCAGCTTCAGAAGCTCGGCACCGACGTCGCTCTTGAAGGTCGCCTTCAGGTGATCGGCATCGTTGAACAGATAGGCCGAGGTCAGGATCGACCATTCGGGGATCTGCTCGGAAATCGACTGCGGCGCGACCAGCCCCATTTCCAGGTTGCCGCGCTGGATCGAGGTCAGCTCGGTGCCCTGCTTGACCAGCGTGGCCCCGTTGAACACCTGCATGTTGAAATGATCCGAAACCGCATCAGCAATCTCGGCGAATGCTTCGGCGCGGATGTCATTCTCGGACACGACGGAACTTAAGCGCAGGGTCGGTTTGTCCTGTGCGAAAGCGGCCCCTGCAAGGCTTGAGAGTGCTGTGGTGGCAGCGAGTGTGGCCGCAAGTGCGGTCCGGCGGGTAAAATATGTCATTGGTCTCCTCCCTTATGACGGCGGCCAGAAGTGGCCAGGTCTTCTATGATCTTTTATACGATAGAACTAATAATGTCCTACGTTTTTATTCTAAGGTGGCGCGCTCAGGCCATGGGCATCCCCTTTGGCTTTTGAAACCGCTTTTGCGCGGCGATGCGGAAAGGCGCGTTTGGCGCGCCATAGCCCGAATAGCCGTCGCGACGCTCGACGACCTCAAAGAACATTTGACCAGCGAAAGGCTGCGAATACAGCTGGAAGAACTCGCCCGTCTCGTCGGCGTCATACAGGATGTTCTCGGACCGCATCCGCGCCATCACCTCGGGGTCGATGTCGAACCGCGCCGCCAGATCGTCGAAATAGTTGGGCGACATCGACAAGACCGGAAAACTCGCATCGCGAAGCGCCTTGGCGGTGGCAAAGATGTCATCGGTGGCCAAGGCGATATGCTGAACCGTCGCGCCCAGCCCCTCGGCCAGAAACGAACCTGCCAGCGTGCGATGCGTCTCGGCACCGTTCAGCGTGATGCGGAAACTGCCGTCATCTGTCGCCAGCGCACGGCTGCGCACCAGCCCATCGGGATCGACCACGTCGACCATCGGTGCCTTTTGCATGTCAAAAAGGCTGGTGTAGAACAGCGACCACGACAGCATCTCGTCATAGGTCATGGTCTGCGCGATGTGGTCGATGCGCGTCAGCCCCGCACCTGTCTCTGCAGGGGCAGCGGGCTGGAATTCGACGTCCCAGACATCGGCAAGACGTCCATCATCAATGAAATGCATCACGCTGCCGCCCAATCCCCGGATAGCCGGGATCGGCATTTCACCCGGCCCCAAGGGCTGCGAAAAGGGTTTCGCGCCAAGTGCGGTGGCACGCTGCAAGGTGTCCTCGGCAGAGGCGACCGAAAGGCCGATATCGCACACGGTGGTTCCACGCACGTTCCAGGCATTGGCCGCGTGTCCCTCAGTCTCTGCGTTCAACACGATACGGATACCGCCCTGCTGCCACAGTGTCACTTCCTTGGACACATGCCGCGCTGCCTGACGGAAACCCAAGCTTTGCAAGAGCGTTTCAAGGGCGGTCAGCCCGTCTCCGCGGGATGCAAATTCGACAAAGGCCGTGTCCCTGACCGGAACATGACACGGCAGTCCGGGCAGATCACCGCCCACGTCCGGTTCTGCGCGCCGCACATCGTCCATCAGCGCGATCAGAGATCTGTGCCCATCCTGTGCAACGGTTCCGGGGCTCCCGCCGCGAAACTGGTCATTGAAAATCTCCAGACTGACCGGCCCTGAATAGCCCGTCGCCATCACCGCGCGCACAAAGTCGGTGATGGCCAGATCGCCTTCGCCCGGCATGTTGCGAAAGTGGCGCGACCAGTACAGAAGATCCATCTCGATGCGCGGCGCATCGGCCAGTTGCACAAAGAATATCTTGTCGCCGGGGATGCGGCGGATGGTTTCGGGGTCGATCCCACGCGCAAGCGTGTGAAAGCTGTCAACGATCAGGCCCACGTTCGGATGGTCGGCGCGCCGCACCACCTCCCATGCGTCGCGGTGGTCGTTGACATGGGTGCCCCAGGCCAGTGCTTCGTATCCGATGCGCAACCCCCGCGCCGCTGCGCGTTCGCCCACTTCGGCAAAATCCGCCGCCGCGCGGTCGATCCCCCCAAGCGCCTTGGGGTGGGTGGATGAGCAGACCAGCACCAGATCGCATCCCAGTTCCTGCATCACGTCAAACTTGCGCTCCATCCGGTCGAATGCCTTGGCACGCAGCGGTTGCGGCAGACCTTCAAAATCGCGGAAGGGCTGGAACAGCATCACCTCAAGACCTGCGGCGCGAATACGTTCTCCGACGGCACGCGGCGTGCGTATGTCGGCAATAAAGTCCTGCTCGAAGATCTCGATCCCGTCAAAGCCTGCGGCTGCGATGGCCTCGATCTTTTCTTCGAGGTTGCCCGAGATGGAAACTGTAGCAATGCCGGTTTTCATATATGCGCCTTCATTCTGCACCAAGACTGCGAAAGGTCGCGCGCATCCGGTCGGGATCAGCGGGAAGCCCTGTGAACAATTCAAAGGCACGCACCGCCTGAAAAATCGCCATGCCTTCGCCCGGCAATGTCCGGCAACCGGCCCTGCGCGCAGCCTTGAGCAGCGCGGTTTCCAGCGGGAAATAAACGATATCCGCCACCCAGTGACCTGCGCTCAGACAGGTCGGGTCCAGCGGCGTGCCGGGCAGCTTGGCCATGCCCATCGGTGTCGCGTTCACAATGCCATCGGCGCGGGCAGCAGCCCCTGTCGGATCCGATGCGGCCTCGGCCTGTCCGCCAGCAGCACAGACTGCGGCAGCGAGAGTCTCAGCCGCGCCCAATCGCGTGTCCGCAATCAGAATGCTCCGCGCGCCCAGATCGCTCAGCGCATGGGCGACGGCCCCGCCTGCCCCGCCGGCACCGATCAGCAAAACGGTGTCGAGAGGCGCATCTGGCAAGCCACGGCGAAAGCTCTCGGAAAAACCCCAGAAATCGGTGTTGTGCCCGAAACGGCGACCGTCCTTGAATACAACCGTGTTCACCGCACCGACGCGCTGCGCTGCATCGGACACCGCGTCTAACAGCCTGATCACGTCCTGCTTGTAGGGGTAGGTGATATTCAGCCCGGCAAACCCTTGGGCCTCGGCATTGTCGAGAATATTCGACAGCCCGGCGCCCGCCTGCCCATCGGTGTCGATCAGATCATAGCGGCAGGCAAGGCCCTGCTGTGCGGCCTCGGCCTCGTGCATCGCCGGTGTGCGCGACAATGTGATCCCACGTCCGACCAACCCCATCCGCAAGGTGTCTGACGCGACACTTGGCGCATCCGTTCTGTGCTCTTTCATCGACATTCGCACAGACCTCCCCGTCGCACGTTTTCCCTAAATTGTTCTCTTGGGTACAATTTGTCAAATACAAATGTACCTTCAAGAACATTTCCCTTTCCCTATGGTTCGGGCATAGAGGGCGGCATGGCAAATTTGACGGCAGACGACAAACGCGGATGGACGCAAAACCCCGAAGGGGTGAAGCGTGACATTCTTGCCGTTGCAGTCTCCGAATTCGCCGCGCGGGGCTTCTCGAGGGCCAAGGTCGACGATATCGTGGCCCGCACACAGACATCCAAGCGGATGATCTATTACTATTTCGGTGACAAGAAGGGCCTGTATACGCGGGCTTTGGAAGCCGCCTATCTGAAGGTCCGGGAGGGCGAAGCAGCCCTGGATCTGGGCCACCTGCGGCCGGTTCAGGCACTGTCGAAACTGGTGGCCTTCACCTTCGACCACCACCGCGAAAACCCGGATTTCATCCGCATGGTGATGATCGAAAACATTCACCAAGCAGAGGCGTTGTCCGCGTCTGAGACGATACGTGAGCTGAACATCGCCGCTATCGACAAGTTGCGCGAGATTTGCGAACGCGGTGAAAACGAGGGCGTGTTCCGCCGCGGCCTCGATCCCGTCGCCCTCCACTGGCACATCAGCGCCGCCAGTTTTTTCAATGTGTCCAACCGCCCGACATTCTCGACGCTGTTCGGCGATGATGTCTTCACGGACGATGGCCAGTCGCGCCTTAGAATCCAGACAGTCAAAGCCGTTCTAGCCATAGCGCGTGCGGACGTGGTCTGAAAAGGAGCCCCCAAATGAGCAACATATCCTTCACTACCAATGGTTTTGTCGTCGATGCCGAGATCGTGGGCGCCGCTTTCGAACTGCCGCCCGCCGATGTTCCGGCCAAGCTGCGCGCCCGCGAGATCACCAGCCGGTGTGAGACAGGCGTTGACGCGGATGCCGGTCGCTGGCGTCTGACCTTCTACTTCGGCGGTCGCGCCCTGCGGCTGGTCGTCGACGAAAACGGCGCGATCGTCTCTCGCGCAACTTTCCCGGCGCACGCGCCATCTCCCGGCCCTCTGGACGTCGCGGGCTTGAGCGCGAAGAGCTGAAAACTTCTCAAGTAAGGGGCAGGAAATCGATGCCATGCACGCCTGTCCCCCTTGGCGAAGGACATGCTATACAGCGTCGATGATCCCGGCCGCCCGCCACATCGACCTTTGGCGTGCGCGTCTGGGCACCGTCACTTTGCGCAGGCTGGATGACATCTCGGAGGACATGGAAGATGAGTACCGCCGGAACTTCTTTGACGGGCCCGGTCTTCTGGCCAAGCTCAAGCTGACCCTGCTTGCTGTCGGAAACGATTTACGCCTGTTCATTGGCCTCTACGGTCGTAATCTACCGCAAACGCGCCTACGCCAAACTTGGTATACGCTCGCGTGCCAGCCTGTTTGCCATATGCCGCAGATAGTGGGCGTTGAGAACCACGATGATCTGCCCCGCTATACAGCCAGAAAATCCTGCAAAGCCCCGCGTGCGCGCGTCACGCCAGCCAGCGTATATGCATCCAGCGTAGCAAAAAAAGCCTCATGCGCCTCGATCAGCGGGGCACGCAGTCCGCAGGCGGGCAGGATCAGGCAGGACCGGTTGGTCCCGAAACACTCGACCACCGGATCGTCACGCTTCATCGCACGCACCACCGCGCCGATGCTGATCTGATCCGCAGGCCGCGCCAGCACCAGCCCGCCATTGCGCCCCCGCTCGGAGACAACGAACCCTTCACGCGCAAGCTGCGTGGCGACCTTGGACAGATGGTGATCCGACAGATCAAAGAGCGCCGCAATCTGCGAGGTCGGCACCCGTTGGGGCGCGCGCACTGCCAGCGTCATCAAGATGCGCAGGGCGTAATCGGTGAATTTGTCCAACTGCATCCGCGATATTTAGCATTTACAATGCGCAATTAAAAGCGCTATAAATTCCGCAACTGAAATACCTATTAAGGAGCACCCTGATGACCCTATCTGAAGTCTTCCTCTGGCCGGGCACCAAGGTCTGCGAACGTCTGGGCATTGATCCCGAGGGCGACGCGGGCCTGATCCGCTGGATGATCAACACACTGGTCTATCTGGTTCTCAGCCTCGTTGTCGTCTGGGCCATCGTTGCGTGACCATACCGCCGCGCATCCCCGTGACCGAGACCCAGATCGACCGCGTTGTATCCCGGTTCTACGCCCGCGTCCGCGCAGATCCGTCCCTTGGGCCGGTGTTCCGGGCACATGTGTCGGACTGGACAGTACATGAGGAAAAGATCGGTCGTTTCTGGCGCAACGCGCTGCTGCTTCAACGGTGCTATGACGGCAATCCGATGCAGGTGCATATGGCAGCAGGCAACGTCAAGTCGCAGCATTTTCCGGTCTGGCTGTCACTGTTCGACAAGGTTCTGGAGCAAGAATTGCCGCAATTGCTCGCCCGGTCCTGGTCCGCCATCGCCCACCGCATTGGTCGTGGTCTAAGCTATGGCCTGCCCCAGGACAATGGCACCGATCCGATGCCCTTTCTCGGCGACACATGGTCGGGAATAGCCGCCGTTGCGGATACAGATGACAAGGCTGAATAAAGCCAGACCTTCCTGCCCCATACACCTTTGCCTTGTCGCTTTGGCGGCAAAGCCCCCCCGCGGGGTGATGGCGAGAAGTGGTTCAAATTGGCGGGCGTCCATCCCCCGACAAAAATTTTCCAAACTTAATCGCAACAAATCAGCGCTTTGCCTGCGTTATTCTTGTGTTATCCAAGTCGGGGCGCACTCAAGCCTTCGGCGTTCACCCTCATTCCCGCCTTGTCCGCAATCCGGACGGTGCGCAACCATTTCAAACTACCGAAAGGTCCTTCGATGCGCCTGCGTCATGATCCCGTCTACCCTTCGCGCCGCTCACCGGTTCTTGCTGAAAATGTCGTTGCAACCTCGCAGCCGCTGGCGACGCAGGCCGGGCTTT